>NZ_JBHXNW010000037.1:0-46841 GCF_042717365.1 Streptomyces sp. NPDC058534 | reverse complement strand
TCTCGGGCGTTCGGCGCCGTGGGGGGGTGTGGGGGGCTGCGGGCTCCGCCCCCCCTTCCCCCTTTTTCAGAAGGGGCGGTCGCCCGCGATGGCGACGCGTTCGGCGACCCGGCGCTCGGATCCGTAGTCGCCCACGGCGTAGTGCTGGGTGGCCCGGTTGTCCCAGAAGGCGACGTCGCCCGCCTGCCAGCGGAAGCGCACCTGGTACTCGGGCACATGCGCCTGCTGGAAGAGGAAGCGCAGCAGCCGGTCGCTCTCGGCCCGGTCCATGCCGGTGATGCGGGTGGTGAACGACGTGTTCACGAACAGCATGCGCCGCCCCGTCTCGGGGTGGGTGCGCACGACGGGGTGCTCCACGGGCGGGAAGAGGTCCTGGTGCGGGGCCAGCCGCTCGGGCCCGTAGAACCTGGCGAACCCGGGGATGAAGTCGTGCACGGCGCGGGCGCCCTCGATGCGCTCCTTCACCTCCGGCGGCAGGTTGTCGTAGGCCGCCGCCATGTCCGCCCACATCGTGTCCCCGCCGAACGGGGGGACCTCGCGCAGCTGGAGCACGGCGCCGAGCGCGGGCCGCTCACGGAAGGTGACGTCGGTGTGCCACACGTTCTCGTACGTCGGCGTATCCCCGGCGCCCTTGTCGAACCGGACGACGTCCGCACTGGCACCGGCGGTGAGCAGGGGATTGGTCTCCAGCTCGCCCCAGCGTCCCGCGAAGTCCCGCTGCTCGCCCGAGGTGAGGTGCTGGGCGCGGAAGAAGAGCACCTTCCACTCCAGCAGGGCGCGGTTCAACTCCTCGCGCAGGGGGGCGCCGAGCGGGCGCGAGAGGTCGACGCCCCGGATCTCGGCGCCGATTGTGCGCGCCTGCGAAACGACCTCGAAGTGGTCGTAGGGCCGCTCCCGCCACCCCTCGGGCAGCCGGCGCAGGATGCGCCGGCCCTCGTACATTCCGTCCTCCGGGATGCGCGCTTCGCGCAGGACGGCGCTCGGGCCTGCGGCCGTGACAGTCATGGGAGTCCTCTCCTGGTGCGGTGGTCTGGGCGGTACCGGGCCATGGCGGTACGACGTCACCGCCCGATGGCCGGGAAAATGTGAGGGTTCCGGAGCGTTTCAGCGTTTCGCCGGAACATGTTTCGCCGGACGACGGACCGACAGGGCCCTGACGCGTCGCGCGTCGAGCCTTCGGTGCGGGGGCGGCCGTTATCGGCCGGAGCGCTCACAACCGGTTCGCTCGGGCACGCGGGGACACTCCGCCGTGGTGCCGAACCGGTATGTGGTCATGGCCCCGATTGTGTGATCTTTGGCCGTCCCTGTCAACGGTGCCGGACGGGCCGGGGCACGAACGGGAGCATGTCGTCGCCCTCGGGCCGGACCATGCCGTAGCTGCCCTCGGGCACCTTGTTCCAGACACCGGGCAGGTCGCCCAGGGGCTCCGAGACGATCAGGCGGGTCTCGTCGGACGCCTCCCGCAGGAACGGCAGGTCGGGATGGAGGGCGCGCAGGCTCTCCACCCGTGAGCTGTAGTAGAGCGACCGGGACTCGGCCTGGGTGGAGTAGCGGAACGCCCACAGGCGCCGCCCGTCGGTCACCGCGACGGTCATCTGCAACGGGTACTCCACCCCGTGCTCGTGACCGACCTCCTCCACCAGCCCCGCCATCCGCGCCACGGCCCCCGGCGGGTCCTCCTCCAGGCCGAAGGTGAGGGCCAGGAAGAACATCATCTCCGAGTCCGTCGACCCCTCGATGTCGGGGTAGAGACGCGGGTCGACGGCCAGCGCCAGTTCCCGGCGCAGCTTGTGGAAGTCGGCGATCGCGCCGTTGTGCATCCACATCCAGCGTCCGTGGCGGAACGGATGGCAGTTGGTCTGCTGAACCGCGCTGCCCGTCGACGCCCGGATGTGCGCGAAGAACAGCGGCGAGCGGACATGACCGGCGATCTCCCGCAGGTTTCGGTTGCTCCAGGCGGGCCCGATCTCCCGGACGATCGCGGGCGTCCGCATCTCGGGGCCGAACCAGCCGACGCCGAACCCGTCCCCGTTCGTCGTCTCCACGCCCATCCGGGAGTGCAGGCTCTGGTCGATCAGCGAGTGCTGCGGTTTGTAGAGGATCGTCTCGAGCAGCACGGGTGTCCCCGAGTAGGCGAGCCATCGGCACATCGTCCGCCGCCTCCCTGGCGTCGTCAGTCGACCGGCCAGGTGTGGACCGGGGCGTTGAGATGCATGTAGTCCATGTACTGCTGTGTCATGCGGCGCAGCGCCTCGTGGCGGCTCGGCCGGGCGGAGGCGTCGATGTGGTGGAACATCTCCTTCTGCCAGACCGCGCCGTTGCGGCCGGTGACGCACCGCTGCTCGATGATGCCGAGCAGCGGCTCCCGCCAGGCCGAGTCCATGCCGGACAGTTCCAGTCCCCGGTGCGCCAGCGGCAGCAGCCGCCGCAGCACCAGCTCGGGCACCGTCACCTCGCCCATGCCCGGCCAGTACAGGTAGGCCTCGATGCCGTGCCGGGCGGCGGTGTGCAGGTTGTCCTCGGCGACCGAGAAGGACATCCGCGACCACACCGGCCGCTCCTCCTCCACCAGGGCGCGGGTCAGGCCGTAGTAGAAGGCTCCGTTGGCGAGGGTGTCGGCCACGGTGGGACCGGCGGGCAGGACGCGGTTCTCCACCCGGACGTGCGGTTTGTCGTGGGCGACCGCGTAGACGGGCCGGTTCCAGCGGTAGATGGTGCCGTTGTGCAGGGTCAGCTCGCCCAGCTCGGGGACGTCGCCGCGGTCCAGTGTCTCGGCGGGTTTCTGCTCGTCGCAGAGCGGCAGCAGGGCCGGGAAGTAGCGGAGGTTCTCCTCGAAGAGGTCGAAGACGCTGTTGATCCACCGCTCCCCGAACCACACCCGGGGCCGCACCCCCTGTGCCTTGATCTCCTGCGGCCGGGTGTCGGTGGCCTGCTCGAACAGGGGGATACGGCTCTCGTGCCAGAGTTCCTTGCCGAGCAGGAAGGGCGAGTTCGCCGCCAGGGCGACCTGGACGCCGGCGATCGCCTGTGCCGCGTTCCAGTAGTCGGCGAACTCCTCGGGGGCCACCTGGAGGTGGAACTGCGTGCTGGTGCAGGCGGCCTCGGGCGTGATGGTGTCCGCGTAGGTGCGCAGGCGGTCGACGCCGTCCACCTCGATGTGCAGGTCCTCGCCCCGGGCCGCGAACACCTGGTCGTTGAGCAGCCGGTAGCGCGGGTTCTCCGACAGGGCCGCCTCGCCCACGTCGGACTGGCGCAGCGTGGGCAGGATGCCGACCATGATCAGGTGGGCGCCGACCGACTTGGCGCGGTCCTCGGCGTGGTTCAGAGCGGCCCGGATCTCGGTCTCCCAGGCGTCGGGGCCGCCCGCCGTCAGCCACCGGGGCGGGATGTTGATCTCCAGGTTGAAGCGGCCCAGCTCGGTGGCCCAGGCGGGGTCGGCGATCGCTTCGAGCGCGTCGCTGTTGCGCATCGCCGGTTCGCCCCGGTCGTCGACCAGGTTCAGCTCGATCTCCAGGCCCACCTGGGGCCGCTCGGTCTCGAACCGGGAATCGCGCAGCATCTGCGCGAAGGCCTCCAGGCACTCCTGCATCTTGATCCGGTACCGGCGGCGGTCCTCACGGGTGAAGACCACCGCCGGGACGTCCCGTCCCATCGGCCCTCCCGGGGTTGCCGTCCTCGGGCACCTCTCCACCCCAGCGTCGCACCACCCGGCCCACCCCACCAGACGGGGACGGGGCCCACCGCGCCGTACGCGGTGGGCCCCGTCCCTTCGGGTCTGCTGCGGACGATCAGCCCTCGAAGCGGCCGGACTCCCGCACGCTGATCTTCGCGGAGGTGCTGCCCGACGGGGACGAGCCGTAGGTCTCGATCCGGTCGACCAGGTCCGTGCCGTCCACGACCTTGCCGAAGACGACGTGCTTGCCGTCCAGCCAGGGGGTGGGGACGGTGGTGACGAAGAACTGCGAGCCGTTGGTGTTCGGGCCCGCGTTCGCCATGGAGAGAAGGTAGGGACCGGTGTGCTTCAGCTGGAAGTTCTCGTCCGCGAACTTCTCGCCGTAGATGCTCTTGCCCCCGGTGCCGTCGCCCCTGGTGAAGTCACCGCCCTGGAGCATGAACTGCGGGATCACGCGGTGGAACGGGGAGCCCGCGTAGCCGAAGCCGTGCTCGCCGGTGGCCAGCTCGATGAAGTTCTTGGCGGTCTTGGGGGTGACGTCCTCGAAGAGTTCGAAGACGATGCGGCCCGCATCCTGGCCGTCGATGTCGATGTCGAAGTAAATCTTGGAATTGCTCATCGCACCATTGTGACGTGCGAGGCCCCGTGATGCCGAACCGGCTTCCCCTTCAGCGTGTGGCGAGCAGTTCCAGCGTGTCGATCACGCGGTTCGAGAAGCCCCACTCGTTGTCGTACCAGGCGACGACCTTGACGTGCCGGCCGTCCACGCGGGTCAGGGCCGAGTCGAAGATCGAGGAGGCCGGGTTGCCGGTGATGTCGGAGGAGACCAGCGCGTCCTCCGAGTACTCCAGCACGCCCGCGAGCGGTCCCTCTGCGGCGGTGCGGTAGGCCGCCAGCACGTCCTCGCGGGTCACGTCGCGGGCGACGGTCGTGTTCAGTTCGACGATCGAACCCACCGGGACCGGGACGCGGATCGAGTCGCCCGACAGCCTGCCGTCCAGGTTCGGCAGCACCAGGCCGATCGCCTTGGCCGCGCCCGTGGTGGTCGGCACGATGTTGACCCCGGCGGCGCGGGCGCGGCGCGGGTCGCGGTGCGGGCCGTCCTGGAGGTTCTGCTCCTGCGTGTAGGCGTGCACCGTGGTCATGAAGCCGTGCTCGATGCCGGCCAGCTCGTCGAGCACCGCGGCCAGTGGCGCGAGCGCGTTGGTGGTGCAGGACGCGTTCGAGACGACGGTGTGGGCGGCCGGGTCGTACGCGTCGGTGTTCACGCCGAACGCGAGCGTCACGTCGGCACCGTCCGACGGCGCGCTGACCAGGACCTTCCTCGCGCCCGCGGTGAGGTGGCCGCGGGCGGCGTCGGCGGAGGTGAAGCGGCCGGTGGCCTCCAGCACGATGTCGACGTCGAGTTCGGCCCACGGCAGCCGGGCCGGCTCGCGCTCGGCCAGCACCTTGATCCGGCGGCCGTCGACGACGAGGGTGTCCCCGTCCACGCTCACCGGACGCCCGAGCCGGCCGGACGTCGAGTCGAAGGCGAGCAGCCGTGCCAGGGCGGCCGGCTCCGTGAGGTCGTTGACGGCGACGACCTCGATCTTGGAGTCGCGTTCGAGCAGTGCGCGCAGCACGTTCCGTCCGATGCGGCCGAATCCGTTGATGCCGATGCGCGTCATGAGCGCTGTCCCTTCGTTGCGCGGCCAGGTCCTTCGCCACCAGGCTCGCGCGCCGCGTCCGGGGACGGCAGCGGCGTGAGTGCCACGGTTCGAAAGAATCGCGCCAGGGCCCTGAGCCGGGGAGGGGCGCGGTCAGTCGCCCCGGGCGAAGGTGCGGCGGTACTCGCTGGGAGTGGTGCCGAGGATGTGCTGGAAGTGCAGGCGCAGATTGGCGCCGGTGCCCAGACCGACGTCGGCGGCGATCTGCTCCACGCCGCGTTCCGAGCGTTCGAGCAGCTCACGGGCCATGTCGATGCGGGCCCGCATGATCCATTGCATCGGCGTGTAACCGGTGTCCTCGACGAAACGCCGGGAGAGGGTGCGCGCCGACACCGTCGCGTGCCGGGCCAGGGCCTCCAGGGTGAGCGGCTCGCCGAGGCGGCGCAGTGCCCACTCGCGGGTGGCCGCGAACCGCTCGCCCAGCGGCTCGGGCACGCTGCGCGGCACGTACTGCGCCTGACCGCCGCTGCGGTAGGGGGCCGCGACGAGGCGCCGGGCCGCGTGGTTCGACGCGGCCACCCCGAGGTCGCCGCGCAGGATGTGCAGGCACAGGTCGATGCCGGAGGCGGCGCCCGCGGAGGTGAGCACGCTGCCCTCGTCCACGAAGAGCACGTTCTCGTCCACCCGCACGCGGGGATGTTTCAGGGCGAGCGCCCGTGTGTAGTGCCAGTGCGTCGTGGCGCGCCGGCCGTCGAGCAGTCCCGTCGCCGCCAGCGCGAAGGCGCCGGTGGAGATGGCGGCCAGCCGCGCGCCCCCGCCGTGGGCCTCGGTCAGCGCCTCGACGACGGCCGGCGGCGGGTCGTCGCGGTCGGGGGCCCGGTAGCCGGGGAGGAAGACCACGTCGGCCCACGCCAGCGCGTCCAGGCCGTGGGCCACGTGGTACGACAGGCCGTCACCGCCGGTCACGAGGCCGGGTGCCGCGCCGCACACCCGGACCTCGTACGGCATGCTCGCCCGTGTCGTGAACACCTGCGCCGGGATGCCGACGTCGAGCGGCTTCGCGCCTTCGAGCACGAGGACGGCGACGCGGCGCAGGCGGGAGGACGGCACGGGCCCAGCGTACGGGGGACGGCGGCGGAATCAGCCCAGGCCGAGGGCGTCCATGGTGTGCTCGGCCATGCGCCGCTCACCGAGCGCGTTGGGGTGGACGGGGACGAGGCTGTGCCCGAAGAGGAGCGGCTCGATCCACCGGGTGCCGGGGGCCTCGCAGGCGTCGTGGCCCTCGGAGACCTGGGCGAAGTCCACGAAGGTCGCGCCGGTCTCCTCGGCGGCGCGCTCGACCACGTCGTTGAGGTGGGCCTGGATGCCCCGCAGGTAGGGCACGTCACCGGCGGCGATCGGCAGCTTCAGGAAGCAGGACGGGTCGGCGGCGGCCGGTGTGATCCAGGGGTAACCCAGCGCGGCCACCCGGGCGTTGGGCGCCGCGTCCATGACCTCGCGCAGTGCGGCCTTGAGCGCGGGGTAGGTGTTGTTCTCGATCTGGTCGTCGAAGGACGTGCCGTGCCGGTCCTTGCAGGGGCTGCCCTTGCCGCCGCTGAGGACGCCCGCGGAGCCGCAGGCCGTGATGGCGTTGATGAACGTGCTGTTGTCGTTGCCGCCGATGGTCAGGGTGACCAGGTCCGTGCCGGCGCTCAGCGCGTTCACCTGCGGAGCGACACCGGGGTACTGGGCCTCGGTGAAGTGGGAGGTCTGGGCGGCGCCGCAGGTGACGTCCTTGAGGCGGGCGCCCGTCGAGGCGGCGATGACGTGGGGATAGTTCGCCGTCGAGCGCAGACAGAGGAGGTTGGTGGGGTCGATGGGCAGGACCCCGGAGCCGGCGCTGTAGCTGTCGCCGAGGGCGACGTAGTCGAGGGTGGGGGTGGCGTGCGCGGTGGCGTCGGTGAGGCCGAGGGCCAGCGCGCCGACGGCGGCAGCTGACGCGGTCATGACACGGCTCAGGGCATGCTTCGGCATGTGCTCTCTCTTCTGGAGTGCGGCCGCTGGGTTACTGGTCGGTTCTACTTTTAAGTAATGTGCAGTGCCGTTGACTCCAAGTCAACGTTGTTGACTGAACTTCTTGCAGTGGAACCGCTGTTTGGCAAGGTCGATTGATTTTCGATCGATTCCGATTGAAAATCGATACATGCACCGTCTCTTCATCGCCGCGCTCCAGGCAGGCATCGCCGCCGCGATCCTGCTCGGCCTCTTCGGACAGCTCGTCGTCATACCCACGACCGCGTCCGACGAGGTCGA
Source organism: Streptomyces sp. NPDC058534 (assembly GCF_042717365.1). NCBI lineage: Bacteria > Bacillati > Actinomycetota > Actinomycetes > Kitasatosporales > Streptomycetaceae > Streptomyces > Streptomyces sp. NPDC058534. The sequence continues at coordinate 39,230 of NZ_JBHXNW010000037.1, read as the reverse complement.
CCGCTTCCCGCCCTACGCCCCCTTCGCCGCGCCCTATGTGACGGTGGCGGTCGTCGGCGTCGTCTGCGTCCAGGTCGCGCTGGCCGCGGTGTGGATGCTGCTCGGCATGGTCGAGCGCGACGCCATCTTCACCCGGCGAGCCTTCCGTTGGGTCGACACCATCTCTGGTAGTCGTCATGCGCAGCCTCCTGCGGAAGGCCACGCGGCTGCAGACCGAGATCGCCGCGGTGGTCTGACGCCGCCTCAGCCGGGCACGGCGTCCCGCTTCCGGTCCGGCGCGGCGAGCCGGGCCCGTCGCGTCCGCGGTCCGAAGAGGCTCAGCACGACGGCGCCGACCAGCCAGGTGCCGGCGATGAAGTAGATGACACTCCGGTAGCCGTGGGTGTTGTAGAGGGCGGGGCCGGCTGTCGAACGCGGCGGGGCCGCTGATCGTGGCGGCCTACTCGCCCGAACTGTTCGACACGCGCGGCCGGTCGCTCGGGAGCCCTCTTCGAGGCCCGTGGCGAACTCTTCGACCTGCCCGACGACGAGGCGGACGCGGAGTTCGCCCTGCGGCTGCGGGCGATGGAGACGGTCATGGCCCGCCTGGACGCCGAGGGACTCTTCGGCCGGGGCGCCGACCGCCACGGCGTCGTCGTCGCCGTCGAGGTCGTGCCGCCCGACACCGGCAACGACGAGCGGGCGCTGCGGCTCAACCCGCCCGAGGCGCTCACGGAGTGGCTGGATGAGGCCGCCGTACTGGAAGACGTCTGACCGGGGCCGATGCTGACCGGTCCGGAAGAACCGGGGCTGCCCTAGAGTGACTTCCGCCCAGTGGCACGACCGACCTGTGAGGTACTCACCAGCCATGACGACCGAAACGTTTGAGTTCCAGGTAGAGGCACGTCAGCTCCTCCAGCTGATGATTCACTCCGTCTACTCGAACAAGGATGTCTTCCTGCGCGAGCTCGTCTCCAACGCCTCGGACGCGCTGGACAAGCTGCGCCTCGCCGCGCTGCGCGACGACGCCCCCGGCGCCGACGTGAGCGATCTGCACGTCGAGTTGGAGATCGACAAGGACGCCCGCACGCTGACCGTGCGGGACAACGGCATCGGCATGTCGTACGACGAGGTCACCCAGCTGATCGGCACCATCGCCAACTCGGGTACCGCCAAGTTCCTCCAGGAGCTGCGCGACGCCAAGGACGCCGCCGGGGCCGACGGACTGATCGGCCAGTTCGGCGTCGGCTTCTACTCGGGCTTCATGGTGGCCGACGAGGTCACCCTGGTCACCCGGCACGCCGGCGAGACCCAGGGCACCCGCTGGACCTCGCGCGGCGAGGGCACGTACACCCTGGAGCGGCTCGACGAGGCCCCGCAGGGGACCGCCGTCACCCTGCACCTCAAGCCGGCCGACTCCGACGACCAGCTCCACGACTACACCTCCGCCTGGAAGATCAGGGAGATCGTCAAGCGGTACTCGGACTTCATCACCTGGCCGGTCCGCATGCTGCCGGAGCAGGGCGAAGACACCGCCGAGGATCGCGAGCCCGAGACGCTCAACTCGATGAAGGCCCTCTGGGCGCGCCCGCGCGACGAGGTGTCCGACGAGGAGTACCACGAGCTGTACAAGCACATCGGCCACGACTGGCGGGACCCGCTGGAGACGATCCGGCTCCAGGCCGAGGGCACCTTCGAGTACCAGGCCCTCCTGTTCATCCCCTCGCACGCCCCGCACGACCTGTCCACCCGGGGCTACCAGCGCGGCGTCCAGCTCTACGTGAAGCGCGTCTTCATCATGGAGGACTGCGAGGAGCTGCTGCCGCCGTACCTCCGCTTCGTCAAGGGCGTCGTCGACGCGCAGGACCTCACGCTCAACGTCTCGCGCGAGATCCTCCAGCAGGACCGCCACATCCGCATGATCCAGCGGCGGCTGACCAAGAAGGTGCTCTCGACCGTCAAGGACCTCGGGACGTCCGCGCCGGACCGTTACGCCACGTTCTGGCGGGAGTTCGGCGCGGTGCTGAAGGAGGGGCTGGTCACCGACTCCGAGAACCGGGACGCGATCCTCGCCGCCTGCTCGTTCGCGACCACGCACGACGCCGACGCGCCGACCACGCTCAAGAGCTACGTGGAGCGGATGAAGGACGGCCAGGACGACGTCTACTTCATGACGGGCGAGTCCCGGCAGGCCATCGAGAACTCCCCGCACATGGAGGCGTTCCGGGCCAAGGGCGTCGAGGTCCTGCTGCTCACCGACCCCGTCGACGAGGTCTGGGTCGACGCGGTGGGGGAGTACGACGGCAAGGCGCTGCGCTCGGTCGCCAAGGGCGACATCGACCTGTCCGGCACCGAGGCGGAGAAGAGCGAGGCCGAGAAGGAGAAGCAGGGCGAGGAGTACGCCGGGCTGCTCGGCTGGATGACGGAGCACCTGGGCGAGGACGTCAAGGAGGTCCGCCTCTCCTCCCGGCTGACGGTGTCGCCGGCCTGCGTCGTCTCCGACTCGGGCGAACTCACGCCCGCTCTGGAGAACATGTACCGGGCGATGGGGCAGGAGGTCCCCGAGGCCAAGCGGATCCTGGAGCTCAACCCGGAGCACCAGCTGGTGAAGACCCTCAACCGGGCCTACGCCGACCGGCAGGACCGTACGGAACTCACCGAGACCGCGGAACTGCTGCACACCCTTGCGGTGCTGGCCGAGGGCGGCCGGCCGAAGGAACCCGCCCGCTTCGTGCAGCTGATGGCGGACCGCCTGGAGCGCACCGTCTAGCCGCGCACCCGGCCCGGGGCGCTCCGGCACGCCTGCCGCCCGCCATCCGCATGGCGAGACGGCATGGCATCCGGAGCGCCCCGGTCCGTATATTCGCACGCATGTATGCATCGGCTCCGCTGCTGTGCCTCGCGCTCTTCGCGTGCTCGGCGTGGTGCGTCGACGACGGCCTCTGTCGCCGCTGAGCCCCGGACCGGCCGGACGATCCGCGCCGCCGGTACGCCAGCCCGCCCGCCGTCCCCGTGTACCACCCCGGAGATCTTCCGTGACCACCGCACCCCCTGCCGGGTCGACCCCGGCCGCGCCGCCGCGCGCGTCGACCTCCCTCTTCGCCCCCGCTCCCACCTCCTCCGCACGGCCCGAGGCGCCGCCCCTGCCGCCGGTGCGGCGGGCGCCCCTCGTGGTGTCCGGGCTGCTCGCCGCCGCCCTGACGGCCTACGTGTGGTCCGCGCACGGCGCCAAGCCCGGCGTGCTGCTCCTGCTCGGCCTCGGTCTGGGTGTGGCCCTCTTCCACTCCCGGTTCGGCTTCACGTCCGCCTGGCGGCAGCTGGTGGCCGTCGGCAACGGCGCCGGGCTGCGCGCCCACGCCCTGCTGCTCGGCACCACGGCCACCCTGTTCGCGCTGCTCATCGGCACCGGGACCGGGCTGTTCGGCTCCCAGCCGACACCGTCCGCCGGACCGATCGGCGTCGGTCTGTTCGCCGGCTCGGCACTCTTCGCGATCGGCATGCAGCTCGGCGGCGCCTGCGCCTCGGGCACCCTCTTCGCCGTCGGCTCGGGGCAGACGTCGATCGTGCTGACCCTCGGCGGCTTCGTCGCGGGCGCCACGCTGGCCGCCTGGCAGTTCGACCTGTGGAAGGACCTCCCGGCCTGGGAGCCCGTCGTGCTGTCCGACCACATCATGATCGGCGCGGCCGTCGCCGCCGCGGTCGGCGGCACCTGGGCGCTGCACCGGGGCATTCCCTGGCGCACGGCGGTCGCGGCGGTGCTCGGCGGTGTGCTGATGGGCATCGGCGCCCGGCTGGCCGGCGGCTGCAACATCGGCGCCTATCTGGCGGGCATCGCGTCGGGCAGCCTCAGCGGCTGGCTGTGGGGCGCCTTCGCCCTGGCCGGCACGTGGGTGGGTCTGAGGCTGCGCCCGCTGTTCGGCCTGGGCAACCCCAAGCCGGGCGACGGCGTCTGCTGAACGGGATGCCCGTGCGGCACAGAGGTCAGGCCTGTGCCGCACGGGCGGCTAGGGGGTGCGCCGGTCCGTGGTCGTGACGCGGGCGACGGCCTCCAGGGTGAGGGCGCGGCCGTGCGGCTCACGGGCCAGGGCGCGGTGCAGGGTGAGGCCCTCGATCAGGGCGTCGAGCTGGCGGGCCGTGTCCGGGTCGAAGTGCTTCTCCAGGTGCACGCGGCTGCGGCGCATCCACTCGTGGGTCAGTTCCCGGTAGGCCGGCTGCCGCGCGGCGAGCGTGTACAGCTCCTGGGTGAGCACCAGGTCCCGCTGGCTGCCCTCCGACAGCTCGTGCACCAGATCGGCCACCGCCGCGCGGGCCTCGTCGCGGTCGGCCGCGGCACCGAGATACGCGTCGAAGACGGCGACGATGTGGTCCGTGAAACGGCCGAACGCCTCCCGCAGCAGCTCCTCGATGCCGCTGAAGTGGTACGTCATCGAGCCCAGGGGGACCCCCGCGCGCGTCGCGATCTTCCGGTGGGAGACGCGCGCGATGCCCTCCTCGGCGATCAGGTCGAGGGTGGCGGCGATGATGCGCTCGCGGCGCTGCGGGTCCGTGTGTCCGGTTGCCATGGGAGCAGGCTTACACGTTCCGCACCGGCCGGGCAGGGTTGCCGACGGCGACGACGTTCGCCGGCACGTCCTTGGTGACGACCGCGCCCGCGCCGATGACGGAGTTGTCCCCGATGGTCACGCCCGGCAGCACGATGGCACCGCCGCCCAGCCAGACGTTGTCGCCGATGGTGATGGGCATCGCCGCCTCCAGCTTGTCCCGCCGGGGCTCCGGCTCCAGCGGGTGGGTGGGGGTGAGCAGCTGCACGTTGGGGCCGATCTGGCAGTCCTCCCCGATGGTGATCGCCGCGACGTCCAGCGCGGTGAGGTTGTAGTTGACGAAGGTGCGCGCACCGATCGTGATGTTGCTGCCGTAGTCGACGTACAGCGGGGGCCGTACGTGCGCCTCGGCGCCGAGCGAGCCGAGCAGCTCCGCGAGGAGCGGCTGCGCGGCCGTGGCGTCCTGCGTGTACGCCGCCTGGTAGCGGGCGGCCAGCCGCACGGCCTGCTGCTGCCTGCGGGCGATCTCCGGGTCGTCGGCGATGTAGAGGTCGCCCGCCTGCATGCGTTCGAGGTTCGTGCGGGAGTCGCCCGCGAAGTGGTCCGTCGGCATGCGCACGATCGTACCCCTGAAGCGTACGAACGTACACTCCTGATCGGTGTGGAGCCCGCAGGCCGACCCGTACGGCGGCACGGCTCAGCGGCGCCGGGGCTGGAGCACTCCGGCGAGCAGCAGCACCAGGAGCCCGGCGAACGGCACCACCAGCAGCCCCACCCGCAGACTCGTCGCGTCGGCGACCAGACCCACGACCGGCGGGGAGAGCAGGAAGCCCAGGCGCATCAGCCAGGAGACGATCGTCAGCCCCGATCCGGGCTTCAGGCCGGGCAGCTCGTCGGCCTCGTGCATCGCCGCCGGGACGAGGGTCGCCACCCCGAACCCGGCCGCGGCGAACCCGAGCACCGTCCCGGGCACCGTGGGCACGGCCAGCGCCAGACCCATGCCGACCGCGGCGATCAGCGCGCCGGAGCGGGCCACGGCGCGCTGGCCGAACCGGTCCACGAGCCGGTCGCCGATGAGCCGGCCGACGAACTGCGCCCCGACCAGGGCGACATAGCCGGAGGCGGCCAGCGCCACCGACGCGTGCAGCGAGTCGGAGAGATAGAGGGTGGCCCACGAACTGCCCGCGTCCTCGACGAGCGTGCCGGCCGTGGCGATGAGGACGAGCGCGGCCAGGACGTAGCGGATCCGCGCACTTGTGCCCGGGGCCGGCGTCGGCCGCGGCGCGCCGGCCCCGGTGTCCGGCTCCTCGGCCGCCTCGGTCTCCGGGCCGGGCAGGCAGAACCGCAGCGCCACACAGGCCGCCACCGCGAACACCACACCGGAGAAGAGCAGGTGCTGGCCCCGGGGCACGCCGAGCGCGATCGCGCCGGCGGCCATGGAGCCGCCGATGACGGCGCCGATGGACCAGATGGCGTGGAAGGAGTTGATGATGGAGCGTCCGTAGCGCCGCTGCACCCGCAGGCCGTGCGCGTTCTGCGCGACGTCGGTGAACGCGTCCATCGCGCCCGCCAGGAACAGCGCACCGGCGAACACCGCGACCGACTCCGCCAGTCCGGCGGCCAGGATCCCCACGCCGGTCAGCAGCGTGCCGCCGACCGCCACCCGCGCCGAACCGAACCGGCGGACGAGTATCCCGGCCGCGAGTCCGGCCGCGATCGCGCCCGCCGGGAACGCCGCCACGGCCAGCCCGTACGCGGCGTTGCCGATCCCGAGGTCCGCCTTGATCTGCGGATAACGCGGCAGCAGGTTGGCGAACAGGGCCCCGTTGGTGAAGAACAGCACGGCGACGGCTACCCGGGCCCGCCGGTCGGACGGCGCGGCCCGGCGCAGTACGTCGACAGTCATGCGCGGAGCTTACAGGCGTAAGCGTACGAACGTACACTCCTGCTCTCCGGCCCGTGCCGAAAACCGGTGTCGTGGCGGGGCCCGTCGCGGCGATCATGGGACCGGTCCGTGCCGTGCCGACCGTGAGGAACCGACCGCCATGCCCGTGCCCGCAGACCCGACGGTGCTCCACCCGATGCCCGAGCACCCGCGGGTGGTGCTCCTCAAACCGCTGGTGACCTCCCCGCTCATCGAGGTGGGGGAGTACTCCTACTACGACGACCCCGACGACGCGACGGCCTTCGAGACCCGCAACGTGCTCTACCACTACGGCCCGGAGAAGCTCGTGATCGGCCGGTTCTGCGCGCTGGGCACCGGCACCCGGTTCCTCATGAACGGCGCCAACCACCGGATGGACGGCCCCTCGACCTTCCCCTTCCCCAGCATGGGCGGCTCCTGGTCCGAGCACTTCGACCTGCTCACCGGCCTGCCGAGCCGGGGCGACACCGTCGTCGGCAACGACGTCTGGTTCGGGCACGGCGCCACCGTCATGCCCGGGGTCCGGATCGGCCACGGCGCGATCATCGGCGCGGGCTCCGTGGTCACCCGGGACGTGCCCGACTACGGCATCGTCGGCGGCAATCCGGCCCGGCTGACGCGCACCCGCTACAGCGACGAGGACGTGGCCCGGCTGCTCGCGGTGGCCTGGTGGGACTGGCCGGCGTCTCTCGTCACCGAGCACGTCCGCACCATCATGTCCGGCACGATCGACGACCTGGAGGCGGCGGCCCCGCGCGGTGGGCACGGATGACCGCGCGCCCGCTCCTAGGCGAGTAGGCCGGCCACCAGGGTGGCGAACTCGTCCGGGGTGGCGAGACGGACGCCGAGCTGCTCCGCCTTGGCCCGCTTCGAGCCGGCGCCCTCGCCCGCGACGACGAGGGTGGTGTTCTTGGAGACGCTGGAGGAGGAGCGTCCGCCGGCCCGCTCGATGAGTTCGTTCATCTCGTTGCGGCTGAGCTTCTCCAGGCTGCCGGTCATGGCGCCGGTGACGACGACCTTCATCCCGGCCAGCGGCAGGTCCTCGGTGTCGACCGACGCCGGCGCCCCGCCCTCGGCCTCGTCGTCGGCCGCCGGGGGCGGGGTCGCGCCGGGCTCGGTCATGGAGACTCCGGCGGCGGTGAGCCGGTCGATGAGCGGGGCGAGTTCGGCGATCTCCGCGACGATCGAGGGGGCCTTCTCCGCGCCGATGCCGTCGACACGCTGCATCGCGGTGGCGTCGGCGGCACGGATGTGGTCCATCGTGGCGAAGTACCGTGCGATGCGCCGGGACATGGAACGGCCGGTGCCGCGCACCCCGAGCGCGCACAGCACCCGCGACAGCGGCTGCTCCTTGGCCGCGGCGATCGCCGCGAGCAGGTTGTCGGTGCTCGTGTCACCCATGCGCTCCAGACCGAGCAACTGCTCGCGCCCCAGGGCGAACAGGTCGGCGAGATCGGTGACGAGACCGGCCTCGACGAGCTGGACGACCCGGGTCTCGCCCAGGCCCTCGATGTCGAGCTGGTCGCGGCCGGCGGCGTAGGCGAGGGAGGCGACCAGGTGGCAGTTGCGGCCCTGGGCGCAGCGCCAGCGCTCCTCGCTCGTGTCGATGTCCGAGCCGCACCGTGGGCACGACGCCGGGAACTCGATGGGCCGCTCCTCGCCCGTCCGCAGATGGGCGACCGGAGCCTCGATGCGGGGAATGACGTCACCCGCGCGGTGCACCATCACGTGGTCGCCCAGACGCAGGCCGCGACGGGTGATGTCGGCCGGGTTGTGCAGGGTGGCGTAGGTGATCGTGGAGCCCTCGATGACGACCGGTTCGAGGACGCCGCGCGGGGCGATGATGCCGGTGCGCCCGACGTTCCACTCCACGTCTACGAGCCGGGTGATCTTCTCGACCGCCGGCAGCTTGTAGGCGACCGCCCACCGGGGCGCCCGGGTGCCGGACCCGGCGGCCCGCCGGTCGGCGGCGAGGTCGGCCTTGACGACGATGCCGTCGATGCCGAAGGGCAGCTCGGCGCGGAGTGCGGCGATCTCCCGCACCCGGGCCACCACCTGCTCGGCCGTCTCGACCACGAGGTCCGGGACCGCGGTGCCGGCGCTGGTGTGCACGCCGAGCGCGGCCGCCTCGGACATCAGGTCGCCGTGCGCCAGCTCGTCGAGCCGTGCGGCGAGCGCGGCGTCGGTGCCGGGCAGGGGCAGCATGCCGTAGCCGAAGAACGTCATCGGGACCGTGTAGGCGCGCTCCTTCGCCCGCAGCGTGCCCGCGGCGGCGTTGCGCGGGTTGGCGAAGGGCTGGCCGCCATGCTGTATGCGCACCTCGTTGGCGTGCTCGAACTGGGCCGTCGTCATCAGGATCTCGCCCCGCACCTCGACGGTGACCGCCTCGGCCAGCCGCTCGGGCAACCCCTCCACGGTGCCGATGGCGTGCGAGACGTCCTCACCCGCCGTGCCGTCACCGCGGGTGATCAGCCGGGTGAGCCGGCCGGCGCTGTAGCGGGCGGCGACGGCGAGGCCGTCCAGCTTGGGCCCCACACTGAAGCGGCCCACCTCGCGGTCGACGCGCCGGGCCAGGGACGCGGTCCAGGCGGTGAACTCCTCCGGCGAGAACACGTTGTCCAGACTGAGCATGGGCACCGTGTGCGGCACGTCGCCCTCGGCCGCGCCGCCGGCGACCTTCCCGGTGGGCGATGCGGGCAGCACCTCATCCGGGTGCTCGGCCTCCCACGCGGCGATCCCTCTCGCCAGCCGGTCGTACGCGTCGTCGTCCAGTGGCGAGGCACCGCCCGCGTAGTAGGCGGCGGCCGCGCGCGTGGCGTCCTCGACCGCCTGGGCGTACGCGGTGGCGTCGACGATCACTGCTGCAGGAGTAGTCATAAGCGGCATCATGCCGCCCACCACTGACAACGGGCCCCGGCCGCCCGGCCGCCGCCGCTCCGCTTGCGGAGCCACCGGCCTCGGGTTTCGGTGGAGAGGTCTCGCCACCGCCCCGGGAGCTGTCATGTCGATGTCGTCGTTCGGTTTCGGCTCGTCCGATCCGTTCAGTGAACTGCTGAACCGCTTCTTCGGCATGTCCCCCGCCTCGTCGCCGCCGGCGGTCCAGCGCGTGCCGATCGGCCGGCTGCTGACCGAGTCCTCCCGGGAACTGCTCAACCTGGCCGGCCGGCGGGCCCTGGAGGACGGGACGTCCGGCCTCGACACCCAGCACCTGCTGTGGGCGGCCACACGCGTCGATCCCGGCGACACCATCGTCGCCGACGTGGTCCAGGACTCCCTCCACTGCACGGTCACCAAGGGCGACGCCGCCGGGGCCGGGAAGGCGGACGACGCATGACCGCCGTCGAGGAGACCATCGAGGTGGCGGTACCGGTGCGGGCTGCCTACGACCAGTGGACCCAGTTCAAGAGCTTCCCGCGGTTCACGGCCACGGTGCTCCGGGTCGAGCAGGTCCGGCCCGCCCTGATCCTGTGGGTCGTCGGCCGCGGACCGGTGCGCCGCGAGTTCGCCACCGAGATCGTCGAGCAGGTCCCCGACTCGCACATCGTCTGGCGCGGTCTCGGGCGCGGGCCCCGCCACCGGGGCGAGGTGCGGTTCCGGGCCGCCGGCGAGGGACGTACGGCCATCACGGTGCGACTGGGGGTCGAGCCGCGCGGCCCCCTCGGCCTGCTCGCCGCCGTCCCCGGAGCGATGCGCCGGGTGGTGCGGCGGGAGCTGGCGAACTTCGGGACGTTCATCGAGGGCCACGGACAGGCCGGCGGGGGCTGGCGGGGAACCATCCGGGGCGGACAGGTCCGGCCGCTGGAGCCGGAACCGCCGAGGAGCCGGGTGGCGGGCTGGCCGGTGGGCTGAACGTCGTACGTCATGGGCTGAACGTCGTACGTCAACGGACGAACAGGGAACGAGAGGCGATCCTCGGATGAAGAAGCCCCCCAGGGAAGACCCCCGGGACGACCTGAAGGTCACGCCCCCCAAGACGTGGGCCGCGGGAGTCCCCGCCGTGGTGCACGCGCTGGAGTACTCCCTGGAGCAGACGAGCCCCCGCGAGACCGCGGTGGACCTGCTGACGATGAACCAGGTCGGCGGCATCGACTGTCCGGGCTGCGCCTGGGCGGATCCGGCCCCCGGCCACCGGCACCGCAACGAGTACTGCGAGAACGGCGCCAAGCACATCAACGACGAGGCGACGACCCGACGGATCACCGCCGGCTTCTTCCGCGAGCACTCGGTCTCCGACCTGGCCGGGCGCTCCGACCTGTGGCTGAACCAGCAGGGGCGGCTCACCGAGCCGATGGTCAAGCGGCCCGGCTCCGACCACTACGAGCCGATCAGCTGGTTCGACGCCCTCGGCCTGCTGGCCGGGGAGCTGAAGACGCTCGGCACCCCCGACGAGGCGGTCTTCTACACCTCGGGCCGGGTCAGCAACGAAGCCGCCTTCGTCCTGCAGTTGTTCGTCCGCGCCTTCGGCACCAACAACCTGCCCGACTGCTCCAACATGTGCCACGAGTCCAGCGGCTTCGCCCTGCACGAGACCCTCGGCACGGGCAAGGGCACGGTAAGCCTCCAGGACCTCCACCACGCCGATCTGATCTTCCTGGTGGGGCAGAACCCCGGAACCAACCACCCACGGCAGCTGTCCGCGCTGGAGGAGGCGAAGCGCAACGGCGCCCGCGTCGTCGCCGTGAACCCGCTGCCCGAGGCCGGGCTGATGCGGTTCAAGAACCCGCAGAAGGCGAGCGGGGTGATCGGACGCGGCGTCGAGATCGCCGACCGCTTCCTGCACATTCGCCCAGGCGGCGACCTGGCCCTGTTCCAGGCGCTGAACCGGCTGCTCCTGGAGGCCGAGGACGCCCGGCCGGGTGAGATCCTCGACCACGACTTCATCCGCGACAGCACCAGTGGCTTCGAGGAGTTCGCCGAGCACGCGCGGGGCGTCTCCTGGGCGGACGTGCTCACCGCGACCGGGCTGAACCGAGCTGAGATCGAGGACGTCCGCGACGACGTCCTGCGCAGCGAACGGGTCGTCGTCTGCTGGGCGATGGGCGTCACCCAGCACAAGCACGGCGTCCCCACCATCCGGGAGATCGTCAACTTCCTGCTGCTGCGCGGCAACCTCGGCCGGGCCGGAACCGGCGCCTGCCCGGTGCGCGGGCACAGCAACGTCCAGGGCGACCGCACCATGGGCATCTGGGAGCAGATGCCCGACTCCTTCCTCGACGCCCTGCGGGACGAGTTCGGCTTCGACCCGCCGCGCGCCCACGGCCTGGACTCGGTGAACACGATCAGGGCGATGCGGGAGGGCAGCATCAAGGTCTTCCTGGGCGTCGCCGGCAACTTCGTCCGCGCCGCCCCGGACAGCGCGGTCACCGAGGACGCGATGCGGCGCTGCCGCCTGACCGCCCACATCTCCACCAAGCTCAACCGGTCCCACGCGGTCTGCGGGGAAACCGCGCTCATCCTGCCGACCCTCGGCCGGACCGAACGCGACCACCAGGCCGGCGGGGAGCAGTTCGTCACCGTGGAGAACTCGATGAGCGAGGTCCACACCTCCCGGGGACGGCTGAAGCCCGCGTCCCCGCTCCTGCTCAGCGAGGTCGCCATCCTGTGCCGGCTCGCCCGCCGCACCCTCGACGACGGCCGCACCGGCCTGCCGTGGGAGGAGTTCGAGGCCGACTACGGCGCCGTCCGCGACCGGATCTCCCGGATCGTGCCGGGCCTGCACGACTTCAACCGGCGCGTGGCCCGCCCCGGCGGCATCAGGCTGCCCAACCCGGTCAACGAGGGCGTGTTCCGCACCGCCACCGGCAAGGCACGCTTCACCGCCAACGCCTGCCAGATGCCGTACGTGCCCGAAGGCCACCTGCTGCTGCAGACCCTGCGCTCCCACGACCAGTGGAACACCGTCCCCTACACGACCGACGACCGCTACCGGGGCATTCACGGCAGCCGCCGCGTGGTGCTCGTCAACCCGGCGGACCTGACCGCCCTCGGCCTGGCCGAGAAGGACCGGGTCGACCTGGTGAGCGTCTGGCACGACGACGCCGAGCGCCGCGCCGAGGGGTTCGAGGTGGTCCCGTACCCGACGGCACGCGGCTCCGCCGCCGCGTACTACCCGGAGACCCAGGTCCTCGTCCCGCTGGACAGCGTGGCCGACATCAGCAACCAGCCCACCTCCAAGGCGGTCCTGGTCAGACTGGAACGGGCGGCACGCGCGGTGCCGTAACACCCCGCAGTGCCGTAGCACCCGCGGTGTCGTAACACCCGCATGCTGAGACGGCCGCCGGTGCGGGAATGGCGGGAAGCACGGCCCCGTTGACACCTGTCATGCCCGTACCTTCCCCACGGACCGCGGCCGCCCGCATGCCGCTCGCCGTCTACATCCTCGGCCTCTCCGTCTTCGCGCTCGGCACCAGTGAGTTCATGCTCTCCGGGCTGCTGCCGCCCATCGCCGACGACATGGACGTGTCGATCCCGCAGGCCGGTCTGCTGATATCGGCGTTCGCGATCGGCATGGTGGTCGGCGCGCCCCTGCTCGCGGTCGCGACCCTGCGGCTGCCGCGGAAGACCACGCTGGTCGCGCTGATCTCGGTGTTCGGCGTCGGCCAGGTCGCGGGCGCGCTCGCGACGTCGTACGAGATCCTGTTCGCCTCCCGGGTGGTGAGCGCGCTCGCCTGCGCCGGTTTCTGGGCCGTGGGCGCCGCCGTCGCCATCGCGATGGTGCCGGTGACCAGCCGGGCCCGCGCGATGGCCGTGATGATCGGCGGACTGTCGATCGCCAACGTCCTCGGCGTCCCCGCGGGCGCCTTCCTCGGCGAGCACCTGGGATGGCGGTCCGCGTTCTGGGCGGTCGGCGCCGCCTCCGCCGTAGCGCTCGTCGGTGTGGTGACCCTCATCCCGCGCATCCCGCTGCCCGAGCGCCGCCCCCGGCTCAAGGGCGAGCTGGCGATCTACCGGGACCGCCAGGTCTGGCTGTCGATCGTGGTGACCGCGCTCGCCGCCGGCGGCGTGTTCTGCGCCTTCTCCTACCTGGCACCGCTGCTCACCGACGTGGCCGGGCTGGCGGACGGGTGGGTGCCCACCGTGCTGGCGCTGTTCGGGGTCGGCGCGCTGATCGGCACCACGATCGGCGGCCGGGTCGCCGACGCGCACCTGTTCGGCGTACTGCTCTCCGGCATCACCGCCTCGACCGTCCTGCTGGCCGCGCTGGCCCTGTTCGCGTCCAGCCCTGCCGCCGTGATCGTCCTGTCGCTGCTGCTCGGCGTCTCCGCGTTCTACACGGCGCCGGCCCTCAACGCGCGCATGTTCAACGTCGCCGGCGCCGCGCCCACCCTCGCGGGCGCGACCACCACCGCCGCGTTCAACCTCGGCAACACCGGCGGCCCCTGGCTCGGCGGCACCGTGATCGACGCCGACTTCGGCTACGCCGCCACCGCCTGGGCGGGCGCCGCCATGACCCTCGTCGCGATCGGCTTCGCCGCCGTCTCGCTGCGCCTGCACAGCAGGTCGCGCATCGTGACGGGCTCCCTGGCCACGGAGCCCGCGGGCGCGGAGCCGAGCCGGCAGCGGGCGTGACCCGCCCGGCCCGTCGCGGAGACTAGAGGCCCTCGTCCCGTCGGGCCGTGGGGTCGCCCGCGGCCCGTGCGCAACGGCCCGCGAGGCGGGCGAACGCCTCCCGGAGCGCGCGCGGCCCGACGGCCTCGATATCCGCGTCGAAGGCACTGAACGCGGCGGCCAGGGCGGGCCACGACCAGGATCCCAGGGTGACCCGGCAGCGGTCCGGGCCGAGTTCCTCGACGGTGCCGTCGGCGACGTGGGAGACCACGGCGGAGGCGGGCAGACCGAGGACCGCAACCCCTCGGCAGGGCCACTCGGGAGAGGTCTCCGAGCCGCGGAACCTGCCCGTCAGAAATGCGGCCACGTCCTCGCCCGGCAGCCGCCTCGGTGTGAAGCGGGGACCGGTGGGCGTCCGCGGGGTGATCCGGTCGGCACGGAAGACGCGCCAGTCCTCCCGGTCGAGGTCCCAGGCGACCAGGTACCAGCGGCCACCGCGAGTGACGAGGTGGTGCGGCTCCACCCGGCGCGGCGGCACCACGGCGGCGCCGATGTCCGCCGGGTACGCCGGGTACGCCGGGTACGCCGGGTACGGCGGGGCGTGGTCGAAGCGCAGCACCTCCCGGGCCCGGACGGCGGCGCTGAGCGCGAGGAGCACGCCGGTGCCCGCCCGCGGGTCCGGTCCGGTCGCGGACCGCTCGACGGCCGTGACGTGGAAGGCGTCGATCCGGTGCCGCAGCCGGGCGGGCATGACCTGGCGCAGGGTGGTCAGGGCGCGGGCCGCACCGTCCTCGATGCCGGCCCCCGCGACGGCGGCCGTGCGCAGGGCGACGGCGAGCGCGACCGCCTGTTCGTCGTCGAACAGCAGCGGAGGCAGTTGTGTGCCGGCGTCCAGCCGGTAGCCGCCGTCGGGGCCCTTGACCGCCACGACGGGGTAGCCCAGCCCGCGGAGCCGGTCCACGTCGCGGCGCAGGGTGCGCGGGCTGATGTCCAGCCGGTCCGCCAGCAGCGCGCCGGGCCAGTCCCGGCGCGCCTGGAGCAGCGAGAGCAGCGAGAGCAGCCGGGCCGAGGTCTTCTGCATGCCCGCCATGCTGCCGCAGGTAGCGGCCACAACCTGACCGCTACCTGATCCAGGGTGGGAACCACGGGGCCGAACGGGCCCCGCGGGCGGCCCACCGACGTGGGGTGTCCGACCGTGTTGACGACAGGCGAGGAGCCCATCGTGTCCGTCAAAGCAGTGACCCACCTGAACTTCCGTGGCGACGCCCGCGCGGCCCTCACCTTCTACGCGTCCGCGTTCGGCGGTGACGTGGCCGTGGTGACGTACAAGGACGCCGGAAGCGTCCAGGACCCCGCCGAGGCGGACCAGGTGATGTGGGGCCAGGTGTCCACCGCCGACGGCCCGCGCGTGATGGCCTACGACGTCCCCTCCGGCCTGCCGTGGAACCAGGGCGAGAACGCCTTCTTCGTCTCGCTCCGGGGCGACCGTGTCGAGGAGATCGGCGCGTACTGGGAGAAGCTGGCCGAGGGCGCGACCGTCCTGCGGCCCCTGGCGCCCGCCGAGTGGGCGCCGCTCTACGGCATGCTGCGCGACCGCTTCGGCGTCACCTGGGTCCTGGACGTCGTGGGCGAGTACCAGGCGTGAGAGTGCTCGACGCCCGGGCACTGGGCCGCGCGACCCTCGCCAGGCAGTTGCTGCTCGACCGTGCGGACGCCCCGGTCCTCGACACCGTCGCGCACCTCGGCGGCCTCCAGGCACAGGAGCCGCAGGAACCGTTCGTGGGGCTCTGGTCGCGGCTGCGAGGCTTCGAACCCACGGCGCTCTCCGACCTGCTGACCGGGCGTCGGGTGGTGCGCACCCACCTCATGCGGCGGACCGTCCACCTCGTCACCGCCGAGGACGCCCTGTCCTGGCGGCCCCGCCACGACGCCATGCTGCGCGGCCGCGTCCTCGGCACCTACCGCCGCGAACTCGAAGGGGTCGACCTGGCCGAGCTGGCGGCGGCGGGGCGGGCCGTGATGGCCGACGGCGAGCCCCGCTCGATGAGTGAACTGGCGCGGGCGCTCGCCGACCGCTGGCCGGAACCGGGACCGCGGGCCCTGGGGGAGATGCTGGTCGCCGCGCTCATCCCGATGGTGCAGCTGCCCCCGCGGGGGCTGTGGCGCACCCGGGCGGGCGTGCGCAACGCCCCGTTCACCGCCTGGCTGGGCCGCGAGCCCGACCCGCCGGCCCCGCCGGGCACCGACCCGGTCGGGGAGACGCTGGTACGGCGCTACCTCGCCGCGTTCGGCCCCGCCGCCTCGGCGGACCTGCGCGCCTGGTGCGGCCTCGCCGGACTGCCGGCCGCGGTCGCCGCCGTACGCGGGGAACTGGTCGCCTTACGCGACGAGCGGGGCCGGGAACTGCTGGACCTCCCCGAGGCCCCGCGCCCCGATCCCGACACCCCCGCCCCGGTGCGGTTCCTGCCGGCGTTCGACAACGTGATCCTCGGCTACCACGACCGGAGCCGGATCATCGACGACGTCCACCGCGGCCTGTCCGTCACCGGAGCCCGGGTCGTCCTGGTCGACGGCCGGGTCGCCGCGACCTGGGTCGTCGAGGACGGCACGGTGAGTGTCACCCCGCTGCGCCGCCTCGCGCGGGCGGACCGCGCGGAGGTCGCCGAGGAGGGGCGGGCCCTTGCGGCCTTCCTCTCCGACGGGGACGGCGACCGGGTCCGGGTCGGCGCGGCACCGCCCTGAGCGGCCGACGGCCGGTGCCGCGCCCGTCGTCCGGCGGTGTGGTCAGGCGTCCACGACGTGGGCGACCACGCAGCTGACGTTGTCGGGACCGCCGGCGCCGTTGGCGAGCGCGACGAGTTCACGCACGGCCTGTCCGGGCTCGCCGGTGCCGGCCAGGACCCGGCGGATCTCCTCGGCCGGGACCACGGTCGACAGGCCGTCGGAGCAGAGCAGGTAGCGGTCCTCGGGCCGGACGTCGTGCAGCCGCATCTCGGCGGTGGCGTCGGCGCCCCGGCCCAGGGCGCGTATCAGCATCGACCGCTGGGGGTGCGAGGCGGCCTCCTCCGGGCTGATGCGGCCCTCGTCGACCATCGACTGCACCACGGTGTGGTCGTGCGTGATCTGGAACAGCTCCCCGTCGCGCAGCAGATGGACGCGGGAGTCGCCGACGTGGACGAGGGCCAGCCGCGACCCGGTCCACAGCATCGCGGTGAGGGTCGTGCCGCCCTCCTCGGAGCCGGAGCCGGAGCCGGAGCCGGTCCGCACGGCGTCGTGCACGGCCCGCTCCGCCCGGTCGAGGGCGTCCGCGAGCACGTCGAGGAGACCGCCCGTCGGCACCTCGTCGCTCTCCAGGTGCTTGAGCGCCTCGACGGCGGCCGCGCTCGCCGGCGCGCCGTCAGCGCCGTAGCCGTCGGCGACGGCGAGCAGGCGCGAACCGGCGTAGGCGGTGTCCTGGTTGGTCCCGCGCACCAGACCGGTGTCGGAGGCGGCGGCGTAACGGATGCTCAGGGCAGGTGCGGTCGAAGTCATGGCGGGGTCCCTTCGGTCCAGGTGGTCGACGAGGAAGGCGGCCAGGTCCCGCCGCGCGGCGGTGTCGGCCTCGACCCGCGCCCAGAAGGCACGGACCTCCTGTGCCGCCGCGCCCGCCTCCAGCGAGCAGACGTGCCGGATGCGGACCAGCGGCATCCCCAGGCGCCGGAGCCAGGCGACGAGCCGGGCCCGCTCCACCTGCTCCGGCGCGTAGAGGCGATAGCCCGTCACCGGGTCGACGCGGGCGGGAGGCAGCAGGCCCAACTCGTCGTAGAGACGCAGTGCCTTCGGCGACAGCCGGGACGCTTTCGCGAACGCCCCGATGGTCAGCAGACCCATGCCCGTTCCTCCTCGTACCGGGCCCGTCGCCCGGCTCCACCGATGCTGTGGCCTCCCCCGAGGTGAAGGTCAACCGCCACTGTGACGTCACTCGCCGGCCGGGACGAAATCCGTGCTGCCGGCCGGGGTGAGACGCGTGATGTCGACCGACCCCGCACCGGTGCGCGGGCATGACCCACCGCCCCGCGCGCCTCGCGAAACGGGCCGCCGCCATCGTCCTGGCCCCGCTGCTCGCCGGCCCCTACGGCATCGAGTCCGTCACCCGCAGGACGGACGGCCCGCTCGGCCCGCCGCAGGCACTCGGCCTCCTCCTCGACGGGCCCACCCGGGCCGAGCGCGAGCGCGGCCTGAGCTCCCAGGTGCCCCCCATGGACGGCCGGCTGACGGCCACCGCGAGCGACGGCGCCGTCGACGTCCTCGTGCCCGTCCAGGTCAGCACCGGCGAACTCGACGTGACGGCGGTCAGCCAACTCGCCTGCACGGCCGCCCACGCCGACGTCCCCGGCGGCAGGCCCGCCACCGAGGTCGACATCCGGATCCACGAGAACCTGGAGCGCACCGGGACCCCCTGGACGGTCCGCTGCGGTCCGGGCGGCAACGCGACACCGGTGACCGGCTGACGGACATCGGCTGCCCGCGGCAACGGAATGCGGCGTACACCGATCACCGTGATCTACACCCGGGGGAGAGGAGCACGGGGGCGCACTACACCCGTCGCAGTACGCCGGTCCAGCCCCAGGGTCGGATCAATTCCGAAAATCCCCGGGCGAGCATGGATGAGTACCCCGGTCAGCGCCTCGGCCTTCCCCCCATGTGCCGGGTCTTCGTCCTGCTCGTAACCCGACGGATTGGTCTCAGGTGGCTACGTTTCTCTATCGACTCGGCCGAAGGGCGTTCCGGCGCCGCGGCCTCGTCGCCCTGCTGTGGGTGGCCATACTCGTGGGCGCCGGTGTCGCGGCGTCCACCGCGCCCGCCCCGCCCGAAGACTCCTTCTCCATGCCCGGCACCGAGTCGCAGAAGGCGTTCGACCTGCTCGACGAGCAGTTCCCGGCCGCCAGTGCCGAGGGCGCCACCGCGCGGGTCGTGATCCGCGCCCCCGACGGCGGGAAGATATCCGGCCCGGCCGGCAAGGCCCAGGTCGGGGAACTGGTCGCCGCTCTCGGGGACGGCCCGCAGGTCGCCTCGGTCGACGACCCGTTCAAGGCGGACGCCGTCAGCGAGGACGGCACCACGGCGTACGCCTCCGTGACCTACAAGGTCAACGCCATGGAGCTGACCGACCAGGCCAGGGACGCGCTCACCACCGCCACCGACGACGCGCGCGAGGGCGGGTTCACCGTCGAGACCGGCGGCGACGCGGTCATGGCCGAGCAGGAGATGGGCGGCACCGCCGAACTGATCGGCATCGGCGTCGCCGCGATCGTGCTCCTGCTGACCTTCGGCTCACTGGTCGCGGCCGGCATGCCGCTGCTCTCGGCGATCATCGGGGTCGGGATCGGCATCTCCGCCATCGGGGCGCTCGGCAGCACGCTGGAGCTGTCGGCCACCACCTCCACCCTCGCCATGATGATCGGCCTCGCGGTCGCCATCGACTACGCCCTGTTCATCGTCTCGCGCTACCGCGCGGAGATCGCCGAGGGCCGCACCCCCGAGGATGCCGCGGGACGCGCCGTCGGCACCGCGGGTTCCGCCGTGGTCTTCGCCGGACTCACCGTCGTCGTGGCCCTGGCCGGCCTCGCGGTCGTCAACATCCCGATCCTCACCAAGATGGGCCTGGCCGCCGCCGGCACCGTCGGCATCGCCGTACTGATCGCGCTCACCCTCACCCCGGCGCTGCTCGGCTTCGCCGGCCGCAAGGCACTCAGCCGCAAGGACCGCAAGGCGTCCGCCACGGAGCGGAGCGCCCCCGCCAAGCCGAAGCTCGGCACCCGCTGGGCGCGGTTCGTCCTGCGGCGTCCGGTGACCGTGCTGCTGACCGCGGTCCTCGGCCTCGGCGTGATCGCCGTGCCGGCCGCCGGCATGGAGCTGGGCCTGCCCGACGAGGGCAGTTCGGCGCCGGACACCACGCAGCGCAAGGCCTACGACATGCTGTCCGACTCCTTCGGCGCCGGATTCAACGGCCCGCTGATGGTCACCGTCGACGCCCGGGAGGCCGACGACCCGAAGGCCGCCGCCGACAGTGTCGGTGACCGGATCACCGGCCTCGACGAGGCCGCGGCCGTCACCCCGGCCAACTTCAACAAGCAGGGCGACACCGCCGTCCTCACCGTGGTGCCCAAGACCGGCCCGAGCGACGCCGCCACGGAATCGCTGGTCCGGGACATCCGCTCGCTGTCCGGCGACATCAGGGCCGACACGGGCGCGACGATGCTCGTCACCGGCGCGACCGCGATGACGATCGACTTCTCGCAGACCCTGGACGACGCGCTCATCCCGTACCTGGCGCTGGTCGTCGGACTCGCCTTCCTGCTCCTGATGCTGGTGTTCCGCTCGGTCCTCGTCCCGCTCAAGGCCGCCCTGGGCTTCCTGCTGTCGGTGGCCGCGGCGCTCGGCGCGGTGGTCGCGGTCTTCCAGTGGGGCTGGCTCGCGGACGTCTTCGGGGTGGACCAGCCGGGCCCGATCATGTCGATGATGCCCATCTTCATGATCGGCGTGGTCTTCGGCCTCGCCATGGACTACGAGGTCTTCCTCGTGACCCGCATGCGGGAGGCGTACGTCCACGGATCGTCCGCCTCCGACTCCGTCACCACCGGCTTCACCCACGGCGGCCGGGTGGTCGCGGCGGCCGCGATCATCATGATCAGCGTCTTCTCCGGCTTCATCATGGAGAACGACGACATGATCAAGATGATGGGCTTCGGCCTCGCCGTCGCCGTGCTCTTCGACGCCTTCGTGGTCCGCATGGCCATCGTGCCCGCCGTGCTCGCCCTGCTCGGCACCAAGGCGTGGTGGCTGCCCAAGTGGCTGGACCGCCTGATGCCGAACGTCGACGTGGAGGGCGAGAAGCTGCACAAGGAGCTGGGCGACACACCGCCGCCCGCGGAGCCCGCGCGCGAGCCGGAGACGGCCGGGGTCTGACCCCGCGCACACCGCGCACCCCGCGCACGGCCCCGGTGCCTGGACGTCCAGGGCACCGGGGCCTTCGCGTCACGTCAGAGGTCCCGGGCGGCGTCGGTGAGCGCCTCGTCGAGGACGGCGACGCCCCGGGCGATCTCCTCGTCGCTCGCGGTCAGCGGCGGCGCGATACGGAAGATGCCGCCCATTCCCGGGAGTTGGACGATGTTCATGTGCAGCCCCAGCTCGTAGCAGCGCCGGGTGACGGCGGCGCCCAGCCGGTCGGCGCCGCCGTCACCGAGCACGTCGTCCCCGACCAGTTCCATGCCCAGGAGCAGCCCCCGGCCGCGGACGTCGCCGACCACCTTGTGCCGCTCGGCCAGCCGGTCGAGACCGTCCCGCAGTACGCCGCCGAGCCGCCGCGCGCGCTCGTCGAGCCGGTCGCGCACCAGGATGTCGAGGACGGTGTTGCCGACGGCGGCCGGCAGCGGGTCGTTGACGTGGGTGGTGAAGAACAGGAACCCGCGTTCGTGCGCCCGCCGCTCGATCTCCGCGCTGGTCAGCACGGCGGCCAGCGGCAGCCCCGCGCCGAGCGTCTTGGACAGCGTCAGAATGTCCGGCACCACGCCGTCGTGCTGGAAGGCGTACCAGTCGCCGGTGCGGCACAGCCCGGTCTGCGCCTCGTCGAGGATCAGCAGCATGCCGCGCTCCCGGCACTTGTCCGCCAGCGCGGCGAGATAGCCCGGCGGGAGTTCGACGACGCCGCCCGAGGACAGGATCGGCTCGACCAGGCACGCCGCGAGACTGCCGACCGACTGGGCGTCGATCATCTCGAAGCCCAGGTCGAGCTGGCGGCGCCAGTCCAGCTCGCCGTCCGCGTCCACGACGGAGGGGCGGTGGCGGTCCGGTACCGGGAGCGCGAAGTTGCCGGGTGCCGCCGGGCCGTAGCCCTTGCGGCCGGCGCTGTAGGTGGCGTTCGCGGCGGCCTGGGTCATGCCGTGCCAGGACCGGGCGAAGGAGACGATCTCGTGTCGGCCGGTGACGAGCTTCGCCATCCGTACGGCGGCCTCGTTCGCCTCCGCCCCGGTGGTCAGCAGCAGCGCCTTCTCCAGCGGCTCGGGCAGGGTGCCCGCCAGCCGCCGGGCCAGCTCGACGACGGGCCGGCTGAGCATGCCGCTGTGCAGGTGGTCGAGGTGGGCGACCTGCTCGCGCACGGTCGAGACGATCGCCGGGTGGGAGTGGCCGAGGATGGCACTCATCTGACCCGAGGTGAAGTCGAGCAGTTCACGACCGCTCTCGGTGAAGACGGAGGTGCCCGCGGCCCGGACGACGACCTCCGGCGAGAACGGTGCGTGGCCGGAGTAGCGGATGAGGTGGCGCCCCGGATCGGTGCCGGGAGTCTCGGAAGGCATGCGACCGACGGTAGGGACCCACCGCTGCGCGTGTCCATCGCACAGTTTCGATGCTGCTGTACGCCATCGCCGTACAATCACGGCGTGCTCAACTCCGGACGACTGCATCTCCTCGGCCTGCTGGACACGCTCGGTACGGTCCGCGCGGTCGCCGACACGCTGCATCTGAGCGCCTCGACGGTCTCCCAGCAGCTGGCGGTGCTGGAGACGGAGACCCGGTGCCGGCTGATCGAGCGGACGGGGCGGCGGGTGCGGCTGACGCCGGCCGGACTGCTGCTGGCCCGCCGGGGCCGGGAGATCCTCGACCGGATGGCCGAGGCCGAGGCGGAACTGCGCGCCCTGAACGACGAGCCCATCGGCACCGTCCGGCTCGGTGTGTTCCAGAGCGCGATCTACAGCCTCGCGGTCCCGGCGGCGACCCGCCTGGCCACCACCCACCCGCACCTGCACGTCGAACTCGTCGAGATGGAGCCGCACGAGAGCGGACCCGCCCTGCGCTCGGGCGAGGCGGACGTCATCGTCACCACCACCGACTACACCGGCCTCTCCTGGGGCGCGGACCTCGACATCGTCTCGCTGGGCAGCGACTCGGTCGTGCTGGTACTGCCCCGCGGCCACCCGCTGGCCTCCCGTACGGCGGTGAACCTCGCGGCCTGCAAGGAGGAGACCTGGGCGTGCGACCGGCCCCAGTCGTACATGGCGGACCTGACCCTGCGGCTGTGCCGCGAGGCGGGGTTCGAACCCCGGGTGGCCTGCCGCTTCAGCAACTACCTGATGCTGCTGCGGCACGTCGAGACGACGGGTTCGATCGCTCTGCTGCCGGCCCTGGCCGTCACACCGGAACACGCCGTCCTCACCCGGCGGCTCAGCCCGGCGGTGCACCGCAACGTCGTCGTCGTGGTACGCCGGGGCACCCCTCGGCGCGCGGCGGTCGGCGCGGTCATCGCCGCGCTCCGCGACCACCCCGAGATCTCCGCCCTCGCCGCCCCGGAACCCGTCCCTGAGCGCCGCTACGACCGCCCCTGAGCGCCGCGACGACCGCCCGTGAAGGCCCCGCGCTCACCTGGTCACGCGGCGGGTATCCGGCGGTGGATGTCCTCGATCATCATCCGTATCGAGGAGCGGAAGACCTCGGCCTGATACGCGCCGAGGAAGCCGGTGTGTCCGAACACCTCCAGAACGACCAGGCCGTGCAGGTGCCCCCACGCGCTCAGGAAGAGTGACGCCGCGGCGGGCGGCAGGTCCCCCTGGGCGCTCGCGGGGAGGAGGGCCAGCCGCTCCTCGAAGGGGGAGGAGAGCGGTGGGGTGTCGGCCGCCGCCAGCTGCGCCTCGGTGAAGCCGCGGAACAGCTCACGCTGGAAGATCGCGCCCATCCGGCGGACCGCCTGGGTGGTCGGACCCTCGGCCGGTGCGACGTAGTACCTGAGCGGCGTCCCGTAGAGGAGTTGGAAACGCTCGGGATGGGCGATGCCCCAGTCCCGGTACGCCCCGGCCACCACCAGCAGGCGCGGGGTGGACGGGTCCTCGGCCTCGCTGTCGGCGGTGGCCTGCAAGGCGTCGGCCAGATCGTCGTAGGCCTTGGCGATGAGGGCCGTCACGAGGGCGTCCCGGTTCGGGAAGTAATGGTAGAGCGCCTGCACGGTCATGCCGAGACTGCGGGCGACCGCCCGCAGGGACAGGGCCGCGGGTCCGTGCAGGCCGATGTGCTCCTCGGCGGCGTCCAGGATCTCCCGGGCCGCCGCGGCCCGGCGCCGCTCGCGCAGGGAGAGGGAGGGCGGTGTGGGTCGCTCGGTGGGCATGGGGCGACCCTATGGCGCCGATACCTGATGGCACATCAAGAAGTCGAACACTGTCAGGGAGATCTCTAGCTGCCAAGCCCCGGACCGCCGGTCAGGAACCCACGGAGGCGGCCCCCTCGGCGCCGGTCTCCCCGGCCGGCCGGAACTCCACGGCGACGACGCCGTCGACGCTCCTGCAGTGCTCCTCCAGCGCCGGGGCGGACACATGGCCCGGCAGCCGGCCGCTGAGCACGACGTGCCCGTGTGTCACGTCCACCTGCACCGACGACGGGGCCAGACCGAGGGCCTTGACCAGGGCCTCTTCGATGATCTCGGTGCGGATGGCCCGGTCCGCCCGCAGGAAGACCCGCAGCAGGTCACTCCTGCTCACCACCCCGATCAGCCGTCCGTCGGCGTCGACGACCAGCAGCCGCTTGATGCCGTGCCGGGCCATCACCCGGGCGGCGTCGACGACGCTCCAGTCCTCCCGTGCGCACACCGGGGGAGAGGTCATCAGCCCCGCCGCGTCGGTGGCGGACGCCTTGCGCCCCGCCGACCGGGACCACTCCTCGTACTCGGGGGAGCCGTCGGGTTCCGCGCCCCACATCTTCTGGAGGAGGTCCGCCTCCGACACCACCCCCACGGGACGGTTCTCGTCGTCGACCACCGGGACGGCCGTGATGTCGTACTCCAGCAGCAGGTGGGCGATCTCCTTGAACGGTGTGCCGTGCTGGACGCGGATCACGGCGTCGCTCATCAGATCGCGCACCTTCTGGTGTTTCATGAAGGGTCTTCTCCTCCGCTGCCGGCCCGTGTCGACCGGCGTCCGTCCTTCTTACCTGTGCGAACGTGCCGCCCGCCGCCTAAGTGCCCTCCCCTCAGGCACGGGGACTGATCAGGAGCAGGGCGATGTCGTCGTCGGGGGCCGGCGCGTGCCGTATGAGGGTGTCGGCCATCTCGTCGAGGTCGGCCGGGTCGCCGGCTTCGAGGAGCCCGGCGAGGGCGGCTATCGCGTCGTCGAGGTCGACTCCGGGAGCCTCGACGAGCCCGTCCGTGTAGAGCGCGAGCACGCTGCCCGGCGGGAGATCGAACTCCAGCGACGCGTAGAGGGTGTCCGGCTCGATGCCGAGCAGCAGGCCCGGCGGCACCCGCAGCGGTTCCATGCGCCCGTCGGCGTGGCGTATCAGGGGCGGCGGGTGACCGGCCAGGGCCACACAGGCGCGGTGCGTGGCGAGGTCGAGGTGGACGTAGGCACAGCTGGTGAACAGGCCGGGGTCCAGGTCGGTGAGCAGCCGGTTGGTGCGGGCCAGCACGTCGTCGGGGCGCGCCCCCGCGGTGGCGTGGGCGTGCACGGCCGTGCGGACCTGTCCCATGAGCGCGGCGGCGTCCACGTTGTGGCCCTGTACGTCGCCGATGGTGGCACCCGCCGTGTGCTCGTCGAGGCGGATGAGGTCGTAGAAGTCGCCGCCGACGCCCAGGCCACTGGCGGCCGGAAGGTAGCGGGCGGCGACGTTCAGCCGTGGCACGCGGGGCAGGGTGTGCGGCAGCAGGGCGGACTGGAGGCGGTGGGCGAGATGGTGCTTGGCGTCGTAGAGACGGGCGCGGTCCAGGGCCTGCCCGACCAGCCCCGCGAGCGAGGTGAGCGCGGCCCGTTCACCGGGCGGGAAGACGTGCGGCCGTACGTAGGCGAGGAGCAGGGACCCGATGGGGCGGCCGGACGCGATCAGCGGCAGTACGGCCCACGCGGCCATCCCGTCCTCGTGCACGCTGGCCGGGTACGCCTCGTGGAGTTCGTCGAAGGTCGTCCAGAACCCCGGGACACCGGTGGCCACGACGTCGACTCCGGGAAGGGCCGAGTCGAGCGGGGCCGCGTCGTAGTGCTCCAGGAGGTCGGGGCTGTATCCGCGGTAGCCGACGATCTTCAGTCGGCCGTCCTCCGGAGCCATCACCACCATGGCCTGGGCGCCCAGGGCCGGCAGCAACTGGTCCGCGGTCTGCTCGACCACGTCCTGCACCCCCACGGCCTCGGTCAGGGTGGAGGCCAGGTGCATCAGGTGGTAGAGCACGGTGGCGCGGCTGGGCCCGGCGGTCGGCACGGACCGGGCCTCGGGGCCCTCCTCGCCCGGGGCGCCCCGGGCGATGCGGACGCTGAGCCCGGTGGCGTCCGGGTACAGCTCGAAGGCCAGCCAGGTGTCCGGCGGCCGCAGCACGGTGAAGGCCTGCGGACGGCGGCTGACCAGCGCGGCCCGGTAGCGGTCCTCGACGTGGGGGACGTCCATCCAGGGCAGCGCCTCCCACGGCAGGGCGCCCACCAGGCCGGTCCGGTCGGCGCCGAGCAGCGCCGCCGCGCCCGGGGTGACGAAGGTGACGCGCCCGTCCAGGTCCAGCGCGCAGGACCCGCCCGGCAGCCGGTCCACGAAGGCGGACAGGGCCGCCGCCTCGAACGGGGAGGGCGTGCGGGGTCTCGGCGGCGGGAGCGTCCGGGGCCGGTCCCCGGTCAGCAGCGGCCCGTCACGGGTCACCACCCCCTCCACGATCCCGCCCAGACGACGGCAGCCCTCCTCGATGACCTCGCGTTCCCCCGTGGTCAGCCGCGCCCCGTGGTCTGCGGGCCACAGCAGCACAAGACCGCCCCGGACGGCGGTCTCCGAGACGATTGGGGCTGCCGCGAGCGCGAAGTCGTAGGGCAGGACGAGCGCGACCCGCGGATACTGGCGGGCCATCTCCTCCCGCCCGTTGCCCCACACCAGGCGCCGCTCGCGGACGGCATCCGCCACGGGCATCGGATCGGCCAGTCCGACCCGCCGCCACGGAGCGGCCACCTCCTGGGGGACCCCCGCCACCAGAACCTGCCACAGGGCGTTGTCGCCCGGCGGCAGTACGTACAGCAGTCCCCCGAAGGCGCCGCTCTCCCGCACCACGGCGGCCATCGCGGAGTCCATCAGCCGTCCGCCCGGACCCACCACCGCGGGACCGCCCGACGCCGGCCGGACCGCACATCACGCATACGAGGACACTACGCCCGTACCGCCGCGACGGCATGCGAGACGGTCAGTGGCCGTGCCCGTGCCCCCGGGACCGGCGCTTCACGTACAGGCGGCCGTCCCTCGGCCCGGTCCACTCCAGGCGCACCACCCCGGGCACGGCGGCGTCGTCGACGCGCGACGGGTCGGCCCAGTACCCGAAGTTGGGATTGCGGAAGAACGTCGCCCACAGGTCTCCGCGGCGGTCGGTGAAGAAGTTGTTGTGCCCCGCGCCCACCCCCGCGGTCCACCGCTCGGAGTACGGCCCCTCGAAGTGGTCCGAGACGGCGACGACCGCGTCGTACTGGTACTGCGTGCGGCCCGTGCCGGGCGGGTCGTAGGCGTACCGCGTGCTGCCGTCGGGGTTGCGCGACGTACGGTCCCACGCGGCGTGGACCAGGTAGTACCTGCCCCGGTGCTTGAACACGTACGCGCCTTCGAGGTACGGCTCGGGGGAGTAGGGCGTCTGCCGGAACCGCGGCAGGTCCGTGGCCGGGACGATGTCCTCCATGTCGTCCCGGAACCTGGCGTACAGGTCGTTGTGGAGGACGAGCCACGCGTCGTCCCCCTCGGAGTAGAGACTGCCGTCGATGTGGTGGTAGGCGCCGGGCTCGATGAACGAGGGGCCGCCGATGAACGAGTCGCCGAAGGGCTTCTCCAGATTGCCCTCGACCAGCCGGTACGGGCCCTCCACGCCACCCTCGCTGACCAGCATGAACGAGCCGACCTTGCGGGAGTGGTCGCCCATGCAGGCGACGATGTACCAGGTCCCGCGGAAGTAGTGCAGCTCCGGGGCCCAGGCCTGGCCGCGCTTGCCGAACCGGTCGTCGTGCCAGTACTCCTGCCACGGGGCCACGACGGTGCGCCCGGGCCGGTTCTCCCCGGCGAACTCCGGCGACCACACCTTGCCCTTCTCGGCGCCCGGCCGGATGCCGGTCGTGTCGGCGAGGCGCCACGGGCCCCTGAGGGACGGGGCCAGCCACACGAAGATCCCGTCGTTCCACGGGGCGGCGGCCTCCAGTCCGGGCACCCGGGTGGTGCCGGTGGCCACGTAGACCGTACGGCCGCCGACGTCGAAGCAGTTGACGTACGTGTCCCGCATCCAGACCGTGCCGCGCTCCTCGTCGCGGGGACGCGGCTCCAGCGGGAGGACGAACGAGTTGTCCTCCCGCGGCCACAGGTCCTCCCTGGTGTCCGCGAGGCCGTACGGCGCGGGGTCGGGCCAGTTCGGCGGATACCGCCGCGCCGCGCCGTGCGCTGTGCCCGGGGCCGCCTGCGCGGCGCCGGCGGGCAGGGCGAACGCCGCCCCGAGACCGGCGGCGCCGGCCAGCAGGGAACGTCGGTTCGGGCCGTTCTCGGCATGGGTCATCAGTGGCGCTCTCCTTCGTCGTCCCCGTCCGGGGAGGTGCGGCACAGCATGCGAACACCCGCGCATTTACGTCAACAGGGCGGACGAATAATGCGCGAAGGGGTGCCCGTGCAGGCGTTGCCCCACCAGGGATTGTGAACGCTTCATTTCCTCTTTCTGTCGGAGTGTTGACGGAATAATCTGGCCTCCCTACGTTGACCGGCATGCAGATGCCCAGCGGAGTGCACGCACTGGTCAGGCGGACCCACGAAGAGCGCGTGATGCGTGCGCTGCAGGAGAACGGCGCCATGAGCCGCGGCGAGATCGCCCGGGTCGTGGGCCTGTCCCGCACCACCCTGTCCGAGATCACCGGCCACCTCCTGCAACGGGGCGCCATCGTCGTCGTGGACACCGACGCCTCCCGGCGCGAGGGCAGCGGCCGGCCGGCCGAGCGCCTCGCCCTCGATCCGGCGTCGGCCCAGTTCATGGGCGTCGACTTCGGGCACCGGCGGGTGCACGTCGTCGTCGCCGACGCCTCGCACGAGATCATGGTCTCGGGCTCCGTCCGGTACGAGGACACCGCGACCTGGCGGACCCGGACCGAGCTGGCCCTGGCGCTGGTCGACCGGCTGAGCAGCGAGGCCGGGGTGCACTACGGCGCGTTGCAGGGCATCGGCATCGGCGTGCCGGGCCCCTACCCGGCGCCCGACGGTGCCGCCTGGCCGCGCGCCACCTCCGGCACCACGGTGCTCCGGCCCGCCCCGGAGGGCGTCGACATGGCCTTCGCCGAACGCTTCGACGCACCCGTGATCGTCGACAACAACACCCGCCTCGCCGCCCTCGCCGAGGCGATCAGCGGCGCCGACAGCGTCGCCGACCTGGTGTACGTCCGTCTGTCGGACGGCGTCGGCGGCGGCCTGGTCGTCGGCGGCCAGCTGGTGACCGGCTCCTCCGGGCTGGCCGGCGAGCTGGGACACGTGACCGTGGAACCGGCGGGCCGGCCCTGCCGGTGCGGCAAGCGCGGCTGTCTGGAGACCGTGGCCTCGGTGCCCGGCATCCTCGCCGCCTGCTGGGAGTTCGGCCTGCGGCTGGAGAACCTCGACGACCTGGCGGACGCCGTGAGCCGCGCCCACCCCGTCGTGGACCGGGTGCTGCGGGAGGCCGCGGGCGCGCTGGGCCGGGTCGTCGGCGCGGCCACCATGATGCTGAACCCGGCGAAGGTGGTCGTCGGCGGCGAGATCACCCGGCTGGCGCCCGTGATCGTCGAGCAGGTCGCCGCCACCCTCGCCGCCGAGATCTTCCCGACCGCCTCGGCCGGCCCGGTCGTCGCCGCGGCCCGGCTGTCGGACGACGACGGTGCCCTCGGCGCGCTCGCCGCGGTCTTCCACAGCTCTCCCCTCCTGGCGAGGTATCCCGAAACCGCCGACGTGAAGGGCCGTTCCGATGCAGCCGACTCCGCCACCGAAGGAGCCGCCCATGTCCGTCCTTGACAAGCGGGGCGCCGACCCGGGACACCCCCCGCCCGGGCAGCGGCCCGCAGCCCCGCCCGGCGCCGGCACGGAGGCCACCGGGGCCGCGCCCGGACGCGCGCGCACCGGCCGGCGCGGCCTGCCCCTCGTCCTGAACGCCGTGTCCGTCGCGGCGGGCATCGCGATCTGGTGGGCCGCGGCGTCGGCCGGCTTCAAACTGCCCACCCCGCCGGAGGTCGTCACCCGGGCCGGGACGCTGATCGGCGACGGAACCCTGGCCGAGGACGCCCTGGCCAGCCTGACGCGGGTATTGACCGGCTTCGCCCTCGGCACGGCCGTCGCCGTACCGGTGGGCTTCCTGATGGGCTGGTACGGCATCGTGCGCGGCCTGATCGAACCCTGGATCCAGTTCTTCCGCACCATCCCGCCCCTGGCGATCATCCCGCTGGCCGTGGTCGCCATGGGCATCGACGAGACCCCGAAGATCTTCGTCATCTTCCTCGCCGCGTTCCTGGCCTGCGTGATCTCGACCTTCCAGGGCGTGGTGAACGTCGACCGCACGTTGATCGACGCCGCCCGGGTGCTGGGTGCCAAGGACGCAACGATCTTCGCCCGCGTCGTCGTGCCGGCCTCCACGCCCTTCATCCTCGTCGGCATGCGGGTCGGGCTGGGCTCGGCCTGGGCCACCCTGGTCGCCGCGGAACTGATCGCCGCCCAGCAGGGCCTCGGCTACCGCATGCAGAACGCCCAGCTCTACTACGACCTCCCGACCATCTTCGTCGGACTCATCTCGATCGGGATCCTCGGTCTCCTCATGGACCGCGTCCTCCTCCTCGCCGAACGCAGGCTCACCCGATGGCAGGAACGCCGATGACCAGCAAGCCGGCCAAGATATCCGTCCAGGGCGTCACCAAGACCTTCGCACTGGGCCGGGAGACCTTCACCGCCCTCGACGACGTCTCGATCGACATCGCCGACCACGAGTTCGTCACCGTCGTCGGCCCCTCCGGCTGCGGCAAGAGCACCCTGATGAACATCCTCGCCGGCCTGGAGACCCCCACGGCGGGCCGCGCCCTGGTCGACGGGGCGCCCGTCGCCGGGCCCGGACCCGAACGCGGCGTCATCTTCCAGCAGTACGCCCTCTTCCCCTGGCTGACCGTGCGGCAGAACGTCGAGTTCGGCTTCCGGACCACGGGCGTCCCCAAACGCGAACGGCGCGCCCGGGCCGAGCACTTCATCGAACTGGTCGGCCTGGAACGCTTCGCCGACGCGCTCCCCAAGACGCTGTCCGGAGGCATGCGCCAGCGCTGCGCCATCGCCCGCGCCTACGCCGTCGACCCCTCGATCCTGCTGATGGACGAACCCTTCGGCGCCCTCGACGCGCTCACCCGGGTCAAACTCCAGGAGCAACTGCTGCGGACCTGGAGCCAGGACAAGCGCACGGTGCTGTTCATCACCCACGACGTCGACGAGGCCGTGTTCCTGGCCAACCGCGTGATCGTCATGGCGGCCCGTCCCGGGCGCGTCTACGACGTCATCGAGGTCGACCCCGCCGTCGTGCGCGACGAGGCGTTCCGGCTCAGCCCCGAGTTCGCCGCCCTGCGCAACCGGGTGTGGCACTCCGTCTACCACCAGGAAGGCCGCACCGCCGCCCTTTCCGGTGCCCACTCCCCGACCTCATGACCCGGAAGGGACGCACCGCCATGCCCACCACACCCACCCGCAGGCGCCTCACCGCCACCCTGGCCGGCGCGGCCGCGCTGACGCTGCTCGCCGCGTGCGGCGACGGATCGTCCTCCGGCGCCTCGGGCGACAAGGTCCGCTTCGGCTACATCAACGACTTCAACGGCGCCAGTCTGATCGCCATCGCCGAGGCCAAGGGCCTGTGGAAGAAGCACGGCCTGTCCGCGGAGAGCAAGGTCTTCACCAACGGGCCCCTCCAGATCCAGGCCCTCGGCACGGACAACCTCGACTTCGGCTACATAGGCCCCGGCGCCATGTGGCTGCCCGCCTCCGGCCAGGCCAAGGTCGTCGCCATCAACACGCTCGGCAACTCCGACCGGGTCCTCGCCCAGCCGGGCATCACGTCGATGCGGCAGCTCGAGGGCAAGACCGTCGCCGTGCCCGAGGGCACCTCCGGCGACATGATCCTCTCCCTCGCCCTGGAGAAGGCCGGGATGACCAAGGAGGACCTGAAGGTCGTCCCCATGGACCCGTCCACCATCGTCTCCGCCTTCTCCTCCCAGCAGATCGACGCGGCGGGCTTCTGGTACCCCGCCGCCGCGACCATCAAGAAGCAGGTGCCCGACCTGGTCGAACTCGCCAAGAACGCCGACTTCGAGCAGGACATCTCCTTCCCCACCGCGTTCGTGGCGAACAACAAGCTGGTCGCCGAACAGCCGGACAGGACCAAGAAGGTCCTCGCCGTGCTTCGCGAGGCCATGGCCTTCCGCGCCGACCACCCCGACGAGGCGATCCAACTCACCGCGGACAAACTGAAGATCCCCGCCGACCAGGTCGAGGCCGACGCCGCGAACAACAAGGTGCTCGGCGTCGCGGAACTGGACAAGCTGACCCGGGACGGCACCGTCGCCAAGTGGCTGCAGGGCATGAACGACTACTTCGTCGGCACCGGCAAGCTGAAGAAGCCCGTCGACCCGAAGACCTACTACACCGGCGACCTCTTCACGGGAGCGGGCAAGTGACCCAGGCCGGCACGGACCGGAAGAACATCCTCTTCCTCATGACCGACCAGCACCGGACGGACACGCTCGGCGCCTACGGCAACCGGCTGGCGCACACCCCCGCGCTCGACGAACTGGCCGCCACCGGAACCCGGTTCGACCGCTGGTACACGCCCACCGCGATCTGCACCCCGGCCCGCGCCAGTCTGCTGACCGGCCAGGCGCCCTTCCGCCACAAGCTCCTGGCCAACCACGAACGCAACGTCGGCTACCTGGAGGACCTGGCCGAGGAGCAGTTCACCTTCTCCGGGGCGCTGCGCGAGCGGGGCTACAACTGCGGCCTCATCGGCAAGTGGCACGCCGGCAACCGGCGCACCGCCGCCGACTACGGCTTCGACGGCCCCGAACTCCCCGGCTGGCACAACCCCGTGGACAACCCCGACTACCTCGCCTACCTCGCCGAACGCGGACTGCCGCCGTACGAGATCGGCGACCGGATCCGCGGCACCCTGCCCAACGGCGGCCCCGGCAACCTGCTGGCGGCCCGGCTGCACCAGCCGGTCGAGGCCACCTTCGAGCACTACCTCGCCACCCGCGCCATCGAGACGCTGGAACGGTACGCGGCGGACACCCGCGAGCACGACCGGCCGTTCTTCCTGGCCCTGCACTTCTTCGGCCCCCACCTGCCGTACATCCTGCCGGACGAGTACTTCGACCTGGTCGACCCCGCCGACGTGGAGCTGCCGCGGTCCGTGGCCGAGACGTTCGAGGGCAAGCCCCCGGTCCAGCGCAACTACAGCGCGCACTGGACCTTCGACACGATGCCGATCGAGACCACCCGCAAACTCATCGCGGTCTACTGGGGTTACGTGGCGCTCATCGACATGGAGATCGGCCGGGTCGTGGCGGCCATGGAGCGGCTCGGGCTGGTGGACGACACGGCGGTGTTCTTCACCTGCGACCACGGGGAGTTCACCGGCGCGCACCGGCTGCACGACAAGGGCCCGGCGATGTACGAGGACATCTACCGCACCCCCGGCCTGGTCCGGGTGCCGGGCGCGCCCGCCGGCCAGGTCCGCGACGAGTTCGTCAGCCTCCTCGACTGCACCGCCACCATCCTCGAACTGGCGGGCGCAGACCCGAAACCCGCCGTCGACTCGCGCAGCCTGCTGCCCCTGGTGCGGGGCGAGACGGTGGACTGGGCCGAGGACATCGTCTGCGAGTTCCACGGCCACCACTTCCCCTACCCGCAGCGCATGCTGCGCGAGGACCGGTACAAACTCGTCGTCAACCCCGACTCCGTCAACGAGCTGTACGACCTGCGCACCGACCCGGACGAACTCCAGAACGTCTACGCCCACCCCGAACAGGCCGAGGTCCGCACCCGCATGCTGCGCCGGCTCTACGGCGTACTGCGCGAGCGGGGTGACAACTTCCACCACTGGATGACGTCGATGTACGACGTGGGCGAGGTCGCGCACGACCCGACCCTGAGCGGGCTCGACGAGTCCACGTACCGGGCATAGCCAGGCCCGCGACCCCTTCGAGGAACCATGACCAGCGCCCACCGCCCGTGCTGCACCCCCGCCGCCGCACCCGCCGCCGTCCCGGGCGCCCCGCCCGCCCCCGGGCAGGCCGACCGGGCGCGCTCGACGCGGGGGCAGGTGCTGCTGCCGGGCGGTGCGTTCGCGATGGGGGACGCCTTCGGGGAGGGATACCCGGCCGACGGCGAGACACCGGTTCACACCGTGCGTCTGCCGCCCTTCCACATCGACGAGACCGCCGTCACCAACGCCCGCTTCGCCGCCTTCGTCAAGGCGACGGGGTACGTGACCGACGCGGAAACCTACGGGTCCTCCGCGGTCTTCCACCTCGTGGTCGCCGCCGCGTCCGCGGACGTCCTCGGCAGCGCCGCGGGAGCCCCCTGGTGGATCAACGTGCGGGGCGCGCACTGGCGCCGCCCCGAGGGTGCCCGCTCCGACATCAGCACCCGGCAGAACCATCCCGTCGTCCACATCTCCTGGAACGACGCCACCGCCTACGCCCGGTGGGCCGGCAAACGCCTGCCCACCGAGGCCGAGTGGGAGTACGCCGCGCGCGGCGGTCGGGGCGGGCGACGCTACCCCTGGGGCGACGACCTGACCCCCGGCGGCCACTGGCGCTGCAACATCTGGCAGGGCAGGTTCCCGCACGTCAACACCGAGGACGACGGTCACCTGACCACGGCACCGGTCAGGTCCTACCGGGCCAACGGCTTCGGGCTGTGGAACACCGCGGGCAACGTGTGGGAGTGGTGCGCCGACTGGTTCTCGCCCACCTACTACGCCCGGTCGCCCGCGTCGGACCCGCACGGCCCGGAGACCGGGACCGCACGGGTTCTGCGCGGCGGCTCCTACCTGTGCCACGACTCCTACTGCAACCGCTACCGGGTCGCCGCACGGTCCTCCAACACCCCGGAGTCCTCGTCCGGCAACCTCGGCTTCCGCTGCGCCAACGACGGCGCCCGGGCGGCCTCCTAGGCGATGGCGGCCCGTGCCCCGGCGACGAGGGCCGCCAGCTCCTCGGTCTCGTCCGCGGTGAGCGACGTCAGCGGGGGACGGACCGGTCCCGCCTTGAGGCCGGACAGGGTCACCCCGGCCTTCACCAGCGACACCGCGTACCCCGGGACGCGCCGGCGCAGCCGGACCAGGGGATGGAAGAACGTCCGCTGCAGTGTGTCGATCCTCGCGGTGTCGCCCTCCTCGACCGCGCGGTGGAAGGCGAGGGAGAGGTCCGGCGCGAACGCGAAGGCGGCCGAGGAGTACAGCTCGACGCCCAGTGCCCGGTAGGCCAGTTGGCTCGCCTCGGCGGTGGGCATGCCGTTGAAGAACTGGAAGTCCTTGCCCGACCCGTCGAGGGCCGCGCGTACGGCGGGGACGATGCGCGCGACCAGGTCGAGGTCGCCGGTGCCGTCCTTGAGACCCGCCACGGTCGGCAGCTGCGCGACCTCGGCCGCCGCGTGCTCGTCGAAGCGGGCGTTGGCCCGGCTGTAGACGATCAGCGGGGGGGCCTCATGGTGGCCCAGGGCCGGCAGTACCTCCAGACCGCCTGGTGGATCACCGTGCTGCCCGGCCTCGCCATCGTCCTGACGACCGTGTCCGCGACGGTGCTCGCCGCCTGGGCCCGCATCGCCACCGACCCGGCCCAGCGCTGGCGGCTGACGCTGCCCAGGAAGCGCCGCCCCGTCCAGGCCCCCGTACCGCCGGAGATGATCCCGTGACGACCACCGCCAGTGCCGCACCGACCGGCACCGACACCCCCGCCCTCGACGTCGAGGGCCTGTGCGTGGACCTGACCACACCCATGGGGACCGTACGGGCCGTCGACGGCGTCAGCTTCAGCGTCCACCGCGGCCGCACCCTGGCCCTCCTGGGCGAGTCCGGCTGCGGCAAGTCCATGACCGCCCTCTCCGTCGTCGGACTGCTGGACCCGGCGGCGGAGGTGACCGGCGGCGCCGTACGCGTCAGGGGCGACGACACGCTCCGCATGAGCCCGGCGGAACGCCGCAGGCTGGCCGGGCCCGTCCTCTCCATCGTCTTCCAGGACGCCCTCACCGCACTCAACCCCGTGCAGCCCGTGGGCCGGCAGATCGGTGAACCCTTCCGCATCCACCGGAAACTCTCCCGCCGCCAGGCGCGGGAGCAGGCGATCGAGCTGATGACCCGGGTGGGCATCCCCGAACCGAGGCAGCGGGCCCGGTCCTACCCCCACCAGTTCTCCGGCGGCATGCGGCAACGGCTGCTCATCGCGATGGCCGTCGCCCTCGCGCCCGACGTGCTCATCGCCGACGAACCCACCACGGCCCTCGACGTGACCGTGCAGGCCCAGATCATGCGGCTGCTGCGCGACCTCCAGGACGAACGGGAGATGGCCGTCGTCCTGATCACCCACGACCTCGCCGTGGTTGTCCAGCGCGCCGACGACGTGGTCGTGATGTACGCCGGCACGGTCGTGGAGAACGGACCCGTACGCGACGTCTTCTCCGCACCCCGCCACCCCTACACGCGGGGCCTGCTCGACTCGGTGCCCGAGGACAGCGTGCGCGGACGGCCGCTGCCCGCCGTTCCCGGCAGCCCGCCCGAGCTGAGCGCGGTGCCCTCCGGCTGCGTCTTCCAGGCCCGCTGCCCGCTGGTACGGGAGCGCTGCGTCCGGGAACGGCCGTCCCTGCGCCCGTCCGGCGAGGGCCGTTCGGCCGCCTGTCACTTCTCCGAGGAGCTCGACCGTGCCTGACTCCCGCGCCACCACCGCCACCCCCGGGCCCGGTCCGCAGAAGGACGCGCCGCTGCTGGAGGTACGAGGGATCCGCAAGACCTTCGGCAGCGGCCGGCGCCGGCTGACCGCCCTGGACGGGGTGGACGTAAGGATCGGCCGGGGCCAGACCCTCGGACTCGTCGGCGAGTCGGGGTGCGGCAAGTCGACCCTGGCCAGGGTGCTGCTCGGACTGGAGCGCCCGGACGCGGGCACCGTCCGGTTCGACGGCACCGACCCCTTCGCCCTGCGCGGCAGGGAACTGCTGGCCTGGCGGCGCCGGGTGCAGATGGTCTTCCAGGACCCCTTCGCCTCGCTCAACGCGCGCATGTCGGCGGCCGACCTGATCGGCGAACCCTGGCGCACCCACCGGGACGTCGTGCCGGACGCCAAGGCCCGCGAGAAGCGGATCCGTGAACTGCTCTCCCTGGTCGGGCTGCGGGCGAGCGACGCGCACCGCCATCCCAACGAGTTCTCCGGTGGACAGCGCCAGCGCATCGGCATCGCCCGCGCGCTGGCCCTGGACCCCGACCTCATCGTGTGCGACGAACCCGTCTCCGCGCTCGACCTGTCCGTGCAGGCGCAGGTCCTGAACGTACTCTCCGACCTGCGGACCCGCCTCGGCGTCACCTACGTGTTCATCTCCCACGACCTCTCCGTGGTGCGCTACATCTCCGACCGGGTGTCGGTGATGTACCTGGGCAAGGTCGTCGAACACGGGGACACGGACGACGTCTTCGAGAACCCCCAGCACCCCTACACGGCCGCGCTGATGTCGGCGGCCCCCGTCCTCGACCCCGGCCGCGACGCCCGCCGCCAGGAGATCCAGCTCCAGGGCGAGATCCCCTCGCCCTTCGACATCCCCTCCGGCTGCCGCTTCCGCACCCGGTGCGGGCGGGCCGAGGACCGGTGCGCGACCGAGGCCCCACCCGTCGTGGCCCGGGAGACGGCGGTCGGGGCCGAACCTCACACGGGCCTGTGTCACTTCCCCCTGGAGGCGGCGTCCTCGTGGGCCTGACCGGCCCGGAGTTCGTCCTGCTCTCGGTCACGGTGGGGCTGGGCGCCCTGCTCCAGGTCTCCATCGGCTTCGGCCTCGGCATGATCGCCGCGCCGGTCTTCTCCCTCGTGGACCCCGTGCTCGCCCCGACGGCGGTCCTGCTGCTCGCCACCGGGGTCACCGCGGCGGTGCTCGTGCGCGAGCGCGGCCGGGCCGACCTGCGCGGCTGCGGCTGGGCACTGGCCGGCCGGCTGCCGGGCGTCCTGGCAGGCGCCCTGCTCGTGGTGGCCCTCCCCGCCCGTCACCTCGCCCTGCTCGTCGCCGCGGTGGTCCTCGTCGGCGGCACGGTGAGCGTGGCGGGCTACGTGCCGCGGCAGCGGCGCTCCTCGGTGGTCCTGGCCGGGATGGCCTCGGGCCTGATGGGCACGGCGACCTCCATCGGCGGGCCGCCCATGGCGATGGTGTGGCAGCGGCTCGGCGGACGGGAACTGCGCGCCACGATGAGCGCCTTCTTCCTCGCCGGCTCCCTGATGAGCCTCGCCGCGCTGACCGCGGCCGGCACGGTCGGCTCCCACGCGCTGCGGGGCACCGTCCTGCTCACCCCCGCCGCCGTGGCCGGGGTACTGCTCGCCGGGCCGCTGACCCGGCGGCTGAACGTCCGGCGCACCCGCGCGGCGGCCACGGCACTCGCGGTCGCGGGTGCCGTGGTCCTCGTCCTCCAGCAGTTCCTCTGACCGTCGGGCCGTTCCGCTACGTGCGCAGCAGTCGCTGGGTGATCTCCCGGTACTGCCTCAGCGCGAGCCGGAGTTCTTCGGACCGCGTCTCGGGGTCCCGGTCCTGCCAGCTCTCGTGCAGGACCCGGCGTCGCTCCGCGAGCGCGTCCACGAGGTGGGCGACGGCGTCGTCGTAGGCGCCCTCCGCCTCCTCAAGCGCTTCGCACGGAGTGTCGGCGAAGCTGTTGATGGCCTTGCGGAGGCGGGCCAGGACCGCGTCCCGCTCGTCCGACGGCAGCAGCGCGTCCGGTGCCGCGGAGTGGTGCTCGGGGCGACGCGAGGGCTGGTCCGACGGCTGCTGTGCGCGCGTCTGGTCGTACATCATCGTATGCCGCTTTCCTGGGTTGCTTGGGTCACCGGATTCCCCGGAGCGGCATGGCTCTGCGCCGTGCGGACAGTCAACGCCCGACGCCGGTGCGTGTCAAAGCAACGGCTTCCTGACGCCCCGCTCAGCGCTGGGTGAGGGTCTGGGGGTAGTCGGTGATGATGCCGTCGACGCCGAGGGCGAGCATGTTGCGGATGGCGCCGGGTTCGTCGACGGTC
>NZ_JBHXNW010000036.1:65191-82914 GCF_042717365.1 Streptomyces sp. NPDC058534 | reverse complement strand
CCACCGACAACCGAAGAAGCTCCATGCCCGACAACCTACGGACCCCGCACCACCAGCCCACCAGAATCAGTAGGAAACGCATTCAATGGGAGGAAGCCTGGGCCGAAATTCTGCGGATCAACCACACATCTGATAAATAGCGTTGCTCGGCCTGTTTAAGCGAAAGCCCCAACAGTTGAAGACCCTCTTCAAGAGGGCCGTCAGCTCGGCCCGGACCTGATGCAGTTCCTCCTGACCGGCGAGGAGATCACTGGGGAAATCATAGGTCGTTGCCACAGCCTCAATGATACGCCTGTTCGATTTTGAGGCGCGCGTTCCCTTCAGTGGTTCACGCGAAAGGGTGGCTCGGCAGCACATCGGCTCCCGCCCGACTGTCAGACCCCTGCCCTACCGTGAAACACATGGATGGCGTGGACGAGCGGGCCGGACGGAGCGGGGAGCGGGTGTGCCTGATCCCCTGGGCAGAGGGGGATCTGTGGCTGCTGCGCAGGACCAACAGCGCCGAGATGACCGCGCACCTCGGCGGCCCGGAGACCGAGGAGCAGCTCGCGGCCCGGCACCGGCGGTACACCGGCTTGCGGTCGGGGCGGATGTACCGGGTGACGTCGACGGACGGCGCCGAGACCTTCGGCTCGATCGGGTTCTGGCGGCGGACCTGGCAGGACACGGAGGTCTGGGAGACCGGTTGGGCGGTGCTGCCGGAGTTCCAGGGGCGAGGGCTGGCGGTGCGGGCGGCCAGGGCGGTCCGTGAGGCGGCCCGCGCCGACGGGGCGCTCCGGTATCTGCACGCGTTTCCCAGTGTCGATCACGCCGCTTCCAACGCGGTCTGCCGCGGAGCCGGGTTCACTCTGCTCGGGCAGGCCGACTTCGAGTACCCGAAGGGCCACTGGATCAGGTCGAACGACTGGCGGGTGGACCTGGAGAGAGGAGACTGAGGCCATGTGCCGCAGCATCAAGACCTTGCGTCCGCCCGCGATGCCCGAGGAGGCCACGGAGGACGAGATGAGGGCCGCGGCCCTCCAGTACGTGCGCAAGGTGTCCGGGTTCCGTGCGCCCGCCGCGCACAACCAGGAGGTCTTCGACCAGGCGGTGGAGGCCGTCACCCGGGCCACGGCCGACCTGCTGGCCGGCCTGGAGATACGGGGCGCCTCCGGCGCCCGACGCGCCTCCTGACACCGTCGCGCGCAGGCTGGCCGCCCGCTGCCGGGCGGGCGGCGCGGCTCGTCGCGACGCCTGACGGCGCCTCCGAGGCACGGAGCCTCCGGCTTACGACGCCTTTGACGACGCAGCCACCGGCGGGCGATGCCTCTGAGGTGCGATGCCTGCGAGGTCCGAAGTCTCCGGTCTACAGCGCCTCCGAGGTAGGAAGCCACCGACGGACGCATCGCCTCCGAGGCACGACGCCTCCGGTCTACGACGCCTCCGATCTACGACGTCCCCAGGTGCGGCGGCGCCCCAGACGTGCGGCGCCTCAGACGTGCGAAGCCTCACACGGGCGATGCCCTCGAGGCGAGATGCTCGACTTACTTCGCCCCTGAGGTACGACGCCGCCGGGTGCGAAGTCACCGCCGGGCGACGCCTTCGGGTGCGACGCCGCCCTGCCTAAGACGCCCCCGAAGCCCGAGGCTGGCGGCGCATCAGATACGCCGCCCCCGCCCCCGCACCGAACAGCGCCAGCACGGACACCGCCGCAGCCAGCCACGTCGCGCCGAGCCACTGGCCGCCGAAGTAGCCGAGCGCGACGCTGTAGGCGGCCCAGGTCAGCCCGGCGAGGGCGGACCACGGGAGGAATTCGCGGATCCGGCGGTGCGCCGTGCCGGCGACGAGCGAGACGACCGAGCGGCCTGCCGGGGCGAACCGGGCCAGGACGACCAGGGCACCGCCGCCTCGGGCGAGGGCGCCGCCGAGACGTTCCTGCGCGGTGGTCAGCCGACGGGAACGGGCGATGGCGCGGTTCAGGCGCGGCCCCCCGCGCCAGGCGAGGCGGTAGACCGCCAGGTCACCGAGGACGGAGGCGGTCGCCGCGCACAGGGTCAGGACGAGGATGTCGGGAACGTCCTCCGGCCCCCGCCCGGCAGCCGCCGCGCCGGAACCCGCGGCCGCCGCCGTGGCCGCCGTGATCACCAGGACACCGCTCGGCAGCACCGGGAGGAAGATGTCGAGGAGCACCGAGACGGCCACCAGCGCGTAGATCCATGGGCTGCTGACCAGCGAACCGATACTGCTGATACTTCCCAGACTCTCGACCACCACTACTCCCCGTTGCTCCCCCGTGGGCCGGACCGTGCCGCGAGACGCGGGGGCGGCAGAGCGGCCCATGACAGCCATACAGCGTACGCCCGGGGTGTGACAGAGGGTTCACGGGGGGCTCGTGTGTTCGGCACGGGACGTTCACCTCGGAGGAGGCGTTCACGCCGCCCGCCGCCCGCCGCCCGCCGCCCGCCGCCCGCCGCCCGCCGCCCGCCGCCCGCCGCTCGGCCGACAGGATCGGGTCAGGCCGCGACCGGCGTCTGCCGCTCCGCCGCGGACTCTTTCCGCTCCGAGGTGCGCCGGGCGAAGAGCCGGTCCAGGCCGAAGGCGCCGGAGCCGGTGAAGGCGAGCAGGAGGAAGGCCCAGCAGAACATGGCGGAGGCCTCGCCGCCGTTCTCCATCGGCCACAGGGCGCCCGGCTGGTGCACCTTGAAGTACGCGTAGGCCATCGAGCCCGAGGACACGATCGCGGCGGCGCGGGTGCCGAGGCCGAGCAGGACGAGGCCGCCGCCGACCAGCTGGATCACGGCCGCGTACCAGCCGGGCCAGGTGCCCGAGTCGATCGTGCCGCCGGTGCCCCCCGCGCCGCCGAGGACGCCGAAGAGGGAGGCGGCTCCGTGGCAGGCGAAGAGGAGGCCGACGACGATGCGGAACAGGCCGAGGGCGTAGGGCTGGGCGCTGTTGAGGCGTCCGGACATGTGGGGGGTGCTCCTTCGGTCGAGCCGGCCCGGGAGGGGCCGGTGGGGGACGGAACCGAGTGGGCTGCCCACGTTAGGTCGACCTAACTAGTGCTTGCAAGTTCAACATTTGGCCATGGCGTGACGTGGGATCACGTCGACACCCCGGCAGCCCTCGCAGGTGGGAGCGCTCCCACACCCAGGCCAAGGCCCGCGGACGTGACTCAATTCATACCCGGCAGGGCCCCCCGCCCCATGCCGGCGATGCCGACCGCTCCCGCAACGCCAGACCCCGCAACGCCAGACCCTGCTACGCCAAATCCCGCTCCATGGCCGTCCGCAGGGCGATGCCCCCGCCCCGATCCGTCCGGGCCTGCTCCAGTCGCAGCCGTGCCGACCGTCCCCGCAGGGTCAGCGTCATGAGCTGGTTGCCGAACCAGGGCCCGCCGGTCTTGCGCCAGCCGACCGCGGCCGGCGCACACCGTCCGTGCCGGGCGATGCGCCGCCCGAGGGCACGGGCCAGGGCGCTCCAGCCGAAGCGGAAGCCGAGCCGGATCGACAGCGGCACGGAGTTGTGGACGGGGGAGCAGGTCAGCTGGGCCACCCGGGCGTCGGGCGCCCGGCCCGGCCAGGACGGCTCGGCCACGTAGGCGTGGTGCACGTCGCCCGAGAGCACGCTGATCGTCGCGGGCGCCCCCGGCCCCGTACCGGCCTCGGCGATCAGGTCGGCGAGGTCGTCGAAGGACGACGGGAAGGCGGACCAGTGCTCCAGATCGGCCCCGCGCCGGATCCGCTCGCCGCGCCGTGCCCAGCGGGCGCCCCGTTCGCCGCCGCACATCGCGGCGTTCCAGGTCTCCACGTCGTGCACCAGGTGGGGCAGCAGCCAGGGCAGGGAGGTGCCGATCAGCAGGTGGTCGTAGGAGTCGCGCTCGTCCAGGACCTGTTCGCGCAGCCAGGCCGCCTCGCCCGGGTCGAGCATCGTGCGGCGGTCCTCCTCCAGGACGCGGGCCGCGCGGGAGTCGACCATGAGCAGCCGGGTGCGGCCGAAGTCGCGTCGGTAGCTCCAGCGGACGGACGCCGGCTCGGCGTCGGCGCGGGCGGCGAAGGCGCGCAGGGCGTCGGTGCCGTCGGGGGTCTCGCGGACGGCCGCGTAGAGGGGGTCGGCGGCCAGCTCGTCGGGGGAGAGGTTGCCCAGCTGCTGGTACACCCAGTAGGACATCAGCCCGCTCAACAGGCGTTCGCGCCACCAGTCGGTGGCCCGCATGTCGGCCAGCCAGGCGGCGGAGGTGTTCCAGTCGTCGATGACGTCGTGGTCGTCGAAGATCATGCAGCTGGGGACGGTGGACAGCAGCCAGCGCACCTCGGGGTCGCGCCAGGACTCGTAGTAGAGGCGGGTGTACTCCTCGTAGTCGGCGACCTGGTCGCCCGGGGCCTCGTTCAGGTCGCGGCGGCCGGCGATGAATTGGCGCGTGGCGTCGGAGACCTCGTCGGCGTACACCTGATCGCCGAGCAGGAGCAGTACGTCGGGCCGCTCGCCCCTCGGGGCGGCCGCGATGCGGGCGGAGAGGGTGTCCAGCGCGTCCGGGCCCACCGGATCCTTCCCGCCGGCGGGACGCGCGGCCCAGCGGCAGGAGCCGAAGGCGACGCGCAGTCCGTCCTCCTCCGTGGGCGAGGTGATCACGGACGGCGGGAACGGGGAGTCCGGCGGCGGCCACGCGCGGGTGCCGTCGAGGAGCACCTCGTACTCCGTCGACGTACCGGGTGTGAGGCCGCTCACCGGGACCAGGGCGTAGTGGTGGCCCGCGACCTGGAAGGTGCGGGTCGTGCCGCGGGCGCCGTCGGCGCAGCGCACCTCGGCGGTGCAGGGCCGGTTCGTCTCGACCCAGACGGTCGCGCACGAGCCGTCGGTGTACCTCAGCAGTGGCCCCAGGCGCAGTCCGGCCATGGTGATCCCCTCTCCGTCGCCCCGTACGGTACGGAACGACGGAGGCCGGTGGGGAGGATCCGCGCCGAACAGTTGGTGGACGGCGCGTCAGCAGTTCGCGAGCCGGCTCTGCAGGGCCGACTTCTCGGCGGAGTCGACCGAGAGGTCGTAGTAGTACTTCACCTGGACCCAGGCGCGGACGTAGGTGCAGTGGTAGGCGCTGCGCGAGGGCATCCAGGTGGCCGGGTCCTGGTCGCCCTTGGACTGGTTGACGTTGTCGGTGACCGCGAGGAGCTGGGGGCGGGTCAGGTCGTTGGCGAAGGACTGGCGCCGCGAGGTGCTC
Source organism: Streptomyces sp. NPDC058534 (assembly GCF_042717365.1). NCBI lineage: Bacteria > Bacillati > Actinomycetota > Actinomycetes > Kitasatosporales > Streptomycetaceae > Streptomyces > Streptomyces sp. NPDC058534. Next base: position 77,720 of record NZ_JBHXNW010000036.1, on the reverse strand, counting down.
CAGGAGCCGGCGCCGGAGTCCCAGGCCTCGGCGAGCGGGACCAGGTGGTCGATGTCGACGTCGCCGGAGGCGGACCAGGTGGCGCCGTCGTAGGGGGAGTACCAGCTGCCGCTGGTGGCGGCGCAGGAGGAGTCGGTGACGACGCCCGAGCCGTCGCGCTTGAGGACGGTCTCGCGGGTGTTGCAGGAGCCGGACTGGGTGATCCAGTGCGGGAAGAGGTCGCGGTCGTAGCCGGTGCGGTTCTCGGTGGCCACGTCGAGGGACGCGAGGTAGGAGCGGGCGGTGGCGGCGCTGACCGGGGTGGGGAGGGCGGCGGAGGCGGCCGGGCCGTTGAGCAGCCCGGCCGAGGCTATGAGGCCGGTGAACGCGGCGAGGAAACCGAGCCGTCGACGCGCGTAGAACTTCGGCATGCGAACTCCCTTGGGGTGTGGGGGTGTTGGGACGCGGGCAGGGGAATGCTCGCGACGCCGCATGGCGCACAGATGTGCGGTCGGTAAGAAGTTAGTGACGTGTGCATGGCGCGTCTATAAGCGCGACGGGACTTTCGGCCCTCGGCCTCGCACGGGGGTTCGCGTACTATGGATGGCGCAGAAGGGGAGTAGCTCTTCGCCGGACCGTCGACATACTGCTCAGCTCGTCTGAGCCGGCGCCCGGAGGCAGGTCTCGCACGCGAGGCCGGCCAGCGAGACCTTCGGCAAGCAGTGCACGCCCGTGCCGTACGGCGGGGGCGGACCAGTGCGCTGCCGTGCCGAGGTGTCGCGCGACGCGGACATGATGAAGTCCGCGGGAATCAGCACTCTCGGTGGGGTGGCCCCGACCGATTGAGGAATCTTGATCAGCCTGACCGTGACCGCGCTCGTCTTCGGCGTCGTCTTCCTCGCCGAACTGCCCGACAAGACCGCGCTCGCCGGCCTCGTCCTCGGCACCCGCTACCGCGCCTCCTACGTCTTCGCGGGCGTGGCCGCCGCCTTCGCGCTGCACGTCGTGCTCGCGGTCGCGGCCGGCAGTGTGCTGACCCTGCTGCCGCAGCAGCTCGTGCACGCGCTGACCGGTGTGCTGTTCCTGGGCGGCGCCGCCGTGCTGCTCATGAAGAAGGACGAGGAGGACGAGGAGATCCGCAAGCCGGAGGACCAGTCCTTCTGGAAGGTCTCCGGGGCGGGTTTCATGCTCATCCTGGTCGCCGAGTTCGGCGACCTCACGCAGATCATGACCGCCAACCTGGCGGCCCGCTACGACGACCCGCTCTCCGTCGGCCTCGGCGCGGTGCTGGCGCTGTGGGCGGTGGCCGGGCTCGGCATCGTCGGCGGGAAGGCCCTGATGAAGCGGGTCCCGCTGCGGCTGATCACGAAGGTCGCGGCGCTGCTCATGCTGGGTCTCGGCGTGTGGAGCCTCTGGGAGGCGATCGCCGGCTGAGCCGCGGCCTCCGGCCCGCGCGGGGGACGTGCGAACTGAACGCCGCGTGAACGTTCCGGGGGCCCGGTGGCGCGATCCCCGCTCTGTTTTGTACCGTGGATGAACAAAGTGGCTCCCGCCCGTTCTCCCTGACCGGCGGGGGGGCCGCCTTGTTTCCTCCCCGCACCCTGGAGACTGCCGATGACGTCCACCGCCACCACCGTTCTGCCCGCCCGCGCCCTGTTGCTCGACATGGACGGCACCCTCGTCAACTCGGACGCCGCCGTCGAGCGCGTCTGGCGGCGCTGGGCCGACCGGAACGGGCTGGACGGCGACGAGGTCCTGAAGGTCGTCCACGGACGGCAGGGCTACGCTTCGATGGCGCTGCTGCTGCCGGACCGGCCCATGGAGCAGAACTACGCCGACAACGCGCGCATGCTCGCCGAGGAGACCGCCGACACCGAGGGCGTCGTCGCGATCTCCGGCGCGCCGGACTTCCTCGCCTCGCTGCGCGGTCTCCCGCACGCCCTGGTGACCTCCGCCGACGTGGCGCTGTCCACCGCGCGGATGGCCGCCGCCGGGCTCGCGCTGCCGGACGTTCGGGTCACCGCCGAGTCGGTCGGCGCCAGCAAGCCCGACCCCGAGGGTTTCCTCAAGGGCGCCGCCGAACTGGGCATCGCCCCCGCGGACTGCGTCGCCTTCGAGGACTCCGGCGCCGGCATCGCGGCCGCCCAGGCTGCCGGGATGCGGGTCGTGGGCGTGGGCCCGCGGGCCGGCTTCCACGGTCCGGACGTAGTCGTGGAGGACCTGACGGCGGTACGGGTGGAGGCCGGCGCCGACGGCGGCCTGCGGCTGCACATCGGCTGACCTCCCGGCGGGTCCTCAGGGCTCGCGCGTCTCCGACTCCAGCTGGCGCCGGGTGTCCGGTCCGTAGACGCCGAGATCGTCGGAGCGGATGCCGCGGGCCCACTGGTACGTGCGGACCGAGTCCTCGACGCGGCGGTCGTAGTTGCCGTCCATGTCGCCGGTGTACAGGTACAACTGGGCCAGCCGCTGCTGGAGTTCCACGACCTCCGGGCCCCGGTCGCCGCGGTGCAGTCCCGGGCCGCCGTAGAAGTCGCGGCCGTCGTCCTCCGACTCCCGCGGGGCCTCCTCGGTCGCCGTGGCCGTCGCGCTCCGCGTCGGTTCGGCCGACCGGGACGGCGAGGGCGACGCGCTCGACGCCGACGGGGACGGCGAGGCCGACGGGCTCGAGGAGGCCGACGGGGACGGCGACGCGGAGCCGGCCTGCGGGACGGGGGTGGCGCTCGGTCCGCCGGTCGAGGTGGCCTCGCTGGTCGACGACGGGTCGGGCACGCTCGCCCGCACCTCGTCCGGCAGCGCTCCGTCCCTGGACGGCGCCTCGTAGGAGAACAGCCCGCTCGCGTACCCGGCGGCGCCCACCACGACCACGACCGCTCCGACGGCGCTCAGCAGCACGCCTTTACGCCGCCTGCGCGACCGGCGCCCTCCGGAACCGTCCCAGGGCCCCGCGCCGGACGGTACGGGCGCGGTGGCCGCGGTCTCGAACAGGCGCAGGTCGTGCGCGCTGGGCGGGCCGGCCGAGGGCGCCAGCGGCGTGGGCAGCGCGGCGGTCGCCTCGGTGGCCGCGCCGGGCGGCGGCTCGGCGCCGACGGCGCGCAGCGTCATGGTGGCGTCCGGGTCAGTGCCCTGCGAAGCCGCATGCCCGGCAGGCGTGGCCCCCGAGGGCGCGTCCCCCGAGGGCGCGCTCTCCGCAGCCGAATCCTCGGAGGACCCGCTCCCCGAAGCCGTAGCGCCCGGAGCCGTAGTGCCCGGAGCCGTAGCGCCCGGAGTCGCAGTGCCCGGAGCCGCAGCGCCCGGAGCCGCAGCCTCCGAAGAGGCCCCGGCCTCCGAAGGGGCCCCGGCCTCCGAAGGGGCCCCGCCGTCGAGTTCGACGTACGGCCGGATCCGTAGCGGGTTGAAGTCCTCGGCCGCTGCCGCCTGTGCCGTACGCGCGTCGCGCAGGGCGTCGGACGCCCGTGATCCGCAGCCGCAGGAAGGCGTGTTGTCCGCCTCTCTGGGTGTGCCGCACTCCGGGCACGAGGCCCCCGTGGGCCGCTCCTGTTCCACGCGTCCGTCCCTCCCCTCGCGACTCCCCTCGCGAACTCCAGAGATTATGCAGATATTCTCCACACTTCCGCGCACGAGCCCCCGGAATGCCGGCTTCCCCAGATGGAAACAGGCCCCTCAGGCGGCAGCCCGGAGCCCTTTCGTGAACCAGTGCTCGGCGTACGGGCTCTCGTTGTAGGCCTCGGTCTCGGTGTAGCCGAGGCGTGCGTAGAGGGTGCGGGCCTCGACGAGGTCGGTGCGCGTGTCGAGGATCATGCGGGCTGCTCCGAGCGCCCGTGCCGCGTCCTCGGCGGCCCGCACGAGCAGCGCCGCACCGCCCCGGCCGCGCATCCCGTCGTACAGGAAGACCCGGGTCAGTTCGGCGGTGGTGGCGTCCAGCAGCCGTACGCCGGAGGTGCCGGCCGGTTCACCGCCGTACCGCGCGACCAGCAACCGCCCCCGGGGCGGGACGAGTTCGGCGCCGGAGACCGCCGCGATCTCCCGTTCCAGCTCGCCGGGGTCGGTGCGCCGCCCCTCGTGCAGCAGGTACCAGCGGTCGCTGACCTCCGTGTAGTACGCACGCCAGAGGGCGGCGGCGACGGGGGAGTCGTACGGTTCCGGGGAGACGGTCCAGGTCATGACCGCATTGTCGGGAGAGAACCGGCCCCGCGCGCAAGCGTATTTTCCCACCGGTTCCCAGCGGTGCACGGTCGGCGTGCCCCGGCGGCCGTTTGAGCGCGCGGTCCGGGGCAACACGAACGGCGAACCGGCCCGTTCGGAGAGCCGGTAGGGCCGAAACCCGGAAGGCACTCATGTCCACAGGCGTGATCATCGCTTTGATCGTGATCGTGGCGGCCGTGCTCGTCGTCGCGGCCGTCGTTGCCCAGCGAGCACGGGGTCCCCAGCACGGCGGAAGCCTGAAGCGCCGCTTCGGGCCGGAGTACGACCGGGCGGTTGCCCGGCACGACGGCGACACCAAGGCCGCCGAGCGTGAACTGGGCGAACGGGTCGAGCGGCACGGGTCGTTGCACACGCGGCCGCTGGAGTCCGCCGAGCGCGAGCGCTTCGAGGCGCGCTGGACCGCCGCCCAGGAGCGTTTCGTCGACTCTCCGCGCGAGGCGGTCGGCGAGGCGGACCGGCTGCTCGCGGAACTGGCCGGGGTCCGGGGCTTCCCGGGCGGCGACCAGTACGAGGAGCAGCTCGCGGCGCTGTCCGTGCACCACGCCCACCAGGTCGACGGCTACCGGCGCGTGCACCGTGTGACGCACGCGCGCGTGGACGGCGCGCAGGAGGGCGGCGCGGACACGGAGGAGCTGCGCGAGTCCATGGTCGCGGCCCGCGCGCTGTTCGAGGAACTGGTCCGCCCGGGCCGGCACGAGGCCGCCCGCCCCCGAACCACCACGGACACCGGCGAACCCGCCCCCGCGGCCCGCGCCCCGCACACGTGGTCGCTCGGCAAGCGCCGGCCGAAGGAGAGCTGAGGCATGCCCGACGTGACCCGAAACCCCGGCGACACCCCCGACCCCAAAGCCACCCGTCTCCCCAAAGCCACCCGTCTCCCCAAAGCCACCCGTCTCCCCAAAGCCACCCCTGTCCCCGAGGCCACCCCTGTCCCGGAGGCCGCACCCGCCCCGAAGACCGGAACTCCACTCAAGGAAGCCCCGGTCACAGCGGTCACCCCCGTGACTCCAGCCACCCCTGCCGGCCCTGACGCCTCTGCGACTCCGGAGGCTCCCGCCACCCCTGCCGCTCCCGCCACCCCCGCTCGCGACGCCGCCGGTCCGCTCCTCCCGCACGACGAGGGCGACAAGCTCGGCCGGCGGCTGCACCACGCGGTGGCCGGTTTCGTGGATGCGCCGCGCGCCTCCGTCGAGGAGGCGGACCAGGTCCTGGAGGAGGTCGCCGCCCGCCTGGCGGACGCGGTGACGCACCGCCGCCGGACCCTGCGCACGTCCTGGCAGGGCACCGGCGCCGGCGAGGACGACCGCGCACCGAGCACCGACACCGAACAACTCCGCCTGGCCCTGCGGGACTACCGCGAGCTGGCGGACCGCCTGATGCGCCTGTGACGCGCAGGCGTCACCGCTCCGCCCGGCGCTCCCGCCACTGCCGTACGACCTCTTCGACGTCGTAGGGCTTCCTACCCAGCGGGGGGCCGGGCGGCGGCTTGAGCAGGACGTCGCGGATCTTGACGTTGACCGCCTCGATGATGCGGCGGACCACCCGCTCCGACGGCGCCTTGAGGGCCGTCTCCAGGGCGTCCTCCGCCTCCTTGCGCAGGGCGAGGGTGGGCGGCAGCACGGAGAAGCCCTCGCGGGCCATCTTCCTCTTCACCCACCACAGTTCGTCGTAGGTGCTGTCCATCTCGCTCGCGAGGGGCTTGCCCGCGCCGGACAGGCCGGCGAACTCGCCGCGCGCCTCCGCCTCGCGAACCTGTTTGTCGACCCAGGACTCGAAGTCGACGCCCGGTGGCTTTCGCTCGGTCATGACCCCATTGTGCCGGACACCGTGCCACCGGCCGATCTATCATTCGGCGGCGACAATCCAACGACGGACGTCCTGAGGTCTTCGAAGGAGCGCACGTGCTCGAACTGACCATGGCCACGGTCACCGCGGCGGACGCGGGCGCCACGGCCGGCATGCAGATGGCCGAGGCGCCCAGCGAGCCGGACGCGGTACTGCGGGTGGGCCGGGACAAGTCCGTGTGCCGGCTGTCGACGCCGGAGGACTGGCTGTTCGTCTCCCGGGTCCATCTGGAGTTCCGGTGCGGCCCCGACGGCACGTGGCGGCTGACCTGGCTGCGCGGCTCCCAGCCGGATCCGTCCTCCGAGGTCCGGCTGACCGTGGGTCCGCACGTGCAGCCCATGGCGTACGGCGGAACCGTGCCGCTGCCGAGGGGCGGCAGCGGCGAGATCGTGGTCCAGGACCGCGCGGAGCCGCGCAGCGTCAACGTCGGCTTCTACCACGAGGTGTAGGCCCGGGAGCGGTCGTTCAGGCCAGCACGCGCGCCAGTGCGAAGCCGTCGTAGCCCTTGCTGCCGACGGTCTGGATCGCGGTGCCGCTGAGCCTCGGGTGGGCGCCGATCAGTTCGATGGCGGCGCGGGTGCCGCGTACGTCGTCGGCGGTGTCGTCGGGGTCGGCGACCCGGCCGCCGCGGACCACGTTGTCGAGGACGATCAGGCTGCCGGTGCTGGTGAGCTTCAGGGCCCACTCCAGGTAGTGCGGGTTGTTGCCCTTGTCGGCGTCGATGAAGACCAGGTCGAAGGGGGCGGGGTTCTCGTCGGCGAGCTTCGGCAGGGACTCCAGGGCGGGGCCCACGCGTACGTCGACGAGGGCGTCGAGGCCGGCGCGGGCGAGGTTGCGGGTGGCGACCTCGGCGTGCCGGGCGCTGTACTCCAGCGTGACGAGGCGACCGTCGGCGGGGAGGGCGCGGGCCAGCCAGATGGTGCTGTAGCCGCCGAGGGTGCCGATCTCCAGGATGGTGCGGGCGCCCTGGATCTGGGCGAGGAGTTGGAGGAGTTTGCCCTGGTTGGCGGTGACGTTCACCTGCGGCAGCTGGGCGGCTTCGCTCTCCCGCAGGGCGGCCTCCAGCGCGGGGTCGTCGGGGGAGAGGTGGGCGTTGAAGTAGGCGTCGACATCGTCCCAGAGCTGCGATTCGCTCATGACTGACCTCTCGTATGCGTCGTTAGTCTTCCTAAGTAGGTGCGCTAACGAAGATATGCCGTGGGGCGGGGGCGCGCCGGTCGTTCCGGTGGGCGTGTTTCGGTCGCGCTACGCGCATCCCCACCCCCACCCACACAGGCCCCGCAGGCGTCAGCGAGGGGCCCTCGCCGGTGCTGACCCCGGCAACGGCCGCCCCGCCGACTCCGTCATGAACCACACCGCGACGCCACCGACCACCGCCGCCGCCATCATGTAGTACGCGGGCATCATCATGTCGCCCGTGGCCCCGATCAGTGCCGTCACCACCAGCGGAGTCGTCCCGCCGAACAGGGAGACGGAGATGTTGAAGCCGATCGACAGCGACCCGTACCGCACCCGCGTCGGGAACAGCGCCGGCAGCGCGGACGGCATCGACGCCGTGAAGCAGACCAGGAGCAGCCCCAGCGCGGCCATCCCCAGCCCCACGGCCACCAGACTGCCCTCGCGGATCAGCAGCAGCGCGGGGACGGACAGCAGCAGGAACCCCGCGCAGCCCGCCGCGATCACCGGCCGCCGCCCGACCCGGTCGGTCAGCGCGCCCGCGAACGGCTGGACGACCATCATCAGCGCCATCACGGCCAGCACCACCAGCAGCCCGTGCGTCTCGTCGTACTTCAGCTCGCTCGTCAGATAGCTCGGCATGTACGACAGCAGCATGTAGTCGGTGACGTTGAAGACCAGCACCAGGCCGACGCAGAGCAGCAGCGCCCGCCACTGCCCGGTGACCATCTCCCGCAGCGGCACCTTCGGCCGCGTCTTCTCCGCCTTCGCCACCTCGGCCGCGAACGCCGGCGTCTCCTCCAGCCGCATCCGCAGATACAGCCCGACGATGCCCATCGGCCCGGCGATCAGGAACGGGATCCGCCACCCCCACGACGTGAGGTCGCCGTCCGAGAGCAGCGCCGTCATGAGGGTCACCAGACCCGCACCGCCGATGTACCCGGCCAGCGTGCCGAACTCCAGCCAGCTCCCGAGGAACCCGCGCCGCTTGTCCGGGGCGTACTCCGCGATGAAGGTGGACGCGCCCGCGTACTCACCCCCGGTCGAGAACCCCTGCACCAGCCGCGCGGCCAGCAGCAGCACCGGCGCCCACACGCCGATGGTGGCGTAAGACGGAATCAGCCCGATCGCGAACGTACCGGCCGCCATCAGGATCATCGTCAGGGCGAGCACCTTCTGCCGCCCGACGCGGTCCCCGAGCGGCCCGAAGACCATGCCGCCGAGCGGCCGGACCAGGAAGGCGGCCGCGAAGGCGCCGAAGGTGGACAGGAGCTGTGCCGTCGGGTTGCCCGACGGGAAGAACACCTTGCCGAGCGTCACGGCGATGTAGCTGTAGACACCGAAGTCGAACCACTCCATCGCGTTGCCGAGCGCCGCCGCCTTGACGGCACGCCTGACCAGCGCGGGATCGGTGACGGTGGGCCCGGCGCCGGCAGGCGACGGAGACGCGGACGCGGACGAGGGGACCGAGGGGGACGACGCAGCGGCGACGTGGGCGGCCGACAAGACTTCGCTCGCCTACCTTTCGACGGGGACAGGGACGCCACGACCCGCACGGCGGCGCTGTCGCCGGGCCGGAAAGAGCCCGCGGCACTCGGCCACGGGCAGAAAAGCACCATAGGCGCTGATGCGCCGCTTACGCCCGGTATGCGTTTCGTTGCACTGTGCATCAAAATGGCGTACACGCAGGGACGTCCGCGCGCCGCGGACCACCGTGTACGCCGTGACCTGTGATCCTTCTCGCGAAAAAAGTCCCGGAAAATGCGGAACGAAACGCGGGCGGCGGTCAGGTTGAGCGGGGGTTGCCTGCGTCTCCTCCCGGGGGTGGTGCGAGCCTCATAGGGTTCGCAGGAGGGACACACCGCGTACACGGGCGCGGTACGGGCGGTTCTACGGGGTGGGAGGCCGACGAGGCGTGGCGAATGCGGAGCACAGTGGGCGACCGGCGGAGTCCTTCGGAGCGTCCGCGGCGTCGGCCGCCGACGCGACCAGAGCAAGGCTGCGCGCCGCGCGCCTGGGCCTGTGGCTGATCGCCGCCGTCCTCGCCGTACGACAGCTGGCCGCGGTGCTCGGCACACCGCGCGGAGAACGCCTGACCGACCTGGAGACCTGGGTGGGTGAGCACGGCGTCCTGCACGTGAAGGGGTCGCTGTACGACTCCACGCAGTTCACCGGCACCCCCTTCGTGGGCCTCGTCCTCAAGCCCTTCACCCGCGCCGCCGAGCAGGCCCTCGGCTGGGGCTGGACCTTCGGCTCGCTGCTGCTGGTCGTGGCCCTGGGCCTGGTCGCCGCCCGCGCCCTGCCCCAGCCCGTCGGCCGCCGTACGGCGCTGCTGGCAGCGCCCGTGGCCGTCAGCCTGCTGATGCTGTCCCTGCCGGTGCGCAACGCGCTGTGGCTCGGCCAGACCAGCATCATCCCGGTACTCCTCGTCCTGGTCGGCTGCTTCGCGGTACGCGGCGCGCACGGCGACCGGATCGGCGGCGCCCTCATCGGCGTCGCCGCCGCCTTCCAGCCGACCGTGCTGCTCTTCGTCCCCCTGCTCTGGTTCACCGACCGCAGACGCGCCGCCCTGTCCACGGGGGTCACGTTCGTCGCCTGCACCGCCGTCGCCTGGGCGGCCATGGCGCAGGACTCGTACACGTACTGGGTCCACCACATGGCCGGCGTGGGTCTGGGCGGCGAGGCCGACGACCTCGCCAACCAGTCACTGCACGGCGCCCTGCTGCGGCTCGGCCTCTCCGGCCCGCTGGAGATCGTCCTCTTCCTCGTCCTCGGCGCGGCCGTCGCCGTCCTCGCCCTGCGCCGCGCCGTGCGCTACGCCCGCGACGGCCAGCTGCTGCTCGCGGTCGCCGTGACCGGCTGCGCGGCCGTCGTGGTGTCCCCGGCCACCTGGCAGCACCAGCTGCTGTGGGTGCTGCCCGCCGTGGTCGGCCGGGTCGGCAAGCGCGCCTCCGACCGGTACGTGTGGCCGGTCGCCGTAGTCCTGGTCATGACGCTGCCCGCGAAGATGATGCTGCCGAACATGGCGGCCCTCTACCCGCTGCGCGACAACGTCGTCCTGCTCGCGGCACTGGCCGCCGCCGTCGCCGTGCCCTTCCTGTCCCGCACGTCGCCGTACTTCTACACGCCGGTCCCGACGAGCCACGCCCCGGCGGTCCCGACCCGCTTCAAGCACGTGCCCCTGCTCCCGTTCCTGCGCCGGGTCCTCACCCGCCCGAACCTGCTCCTGGAGCTGCTCCTCACCCGGGTCACCTACGCCGCCTACTCCCAGGTCCGCCTCGCGGCGAACGGCGGGAGCCCCACGGCGGGCCGGGCGCGGGCCGAGGAGCACGGCTGGCAGATCCTCGACATGGAGCGCTTCCTGCACATCGACGTCGAGCACGCGATCAACCACGCGGTGGTGAAGGTCGGTTGGCTGCGGGACTTCTTCGACTTCTACTACACGTCGTTCCACTTCGTCGTCCCGCTGGCGGTCCTGGGCGTCCTGTACTGGCGCCGCCCGGTCGACTACCGCTGGGCCCGCGCCTCCCTGGGCTTCGCCACCCTGCTGGCCCTGGTCGGCTTCTGGCTGTACCCGCTGGCGCCGCCGCGGCTGATGCCGGGGTTCGGCATCATCGACACGGTGCACGGCGTGCAGGACTTCACGAAGCCGGACTACGGGACGCTGACGGCCCTCACCAACCAGTACGCGGCGATGCCGTCGCTGCACTTCGGCTGGTCGCTGTGGTGCGGCGTGGTGATCGCGATCATCGCGCCGAAGATGTGGATGAAGGCCCTCGGCCTGCTCCACCCCCTCTTCACCGCCTCGGCGATCGTGGCGACCGGCAACCACTGGATCCTGGACGCGGTGGGCGGCGCGGCCGTGGTCGCCGCGGGCTTCGGCCTGACGTACCTGTTCCAGGGCCCGAGGGCCAGGACCCTCACGGCGACGGCGGTCACCGCGAACACACCCAAGCCCCGGGCCACGTCGGAAGGCGTCAGCAGCGGCCCGCCGAGCCCGGCCAAGGACCGTACCGGGAGCTGAGCCGGTACTCACCCGGCGCCTCGACGGTCAGCCGGGTGAAGTCGCCGTCCCGCGCCAGGCAGCCGCCGTCGGACCGCAGCCACGGCGACCAGGCGACCCGTACGGTCACCGCGCCGGGCCGGTCCACGCGCAGCACGAGGTCGACGCCGGTGCTGGTCACGACGGTGCCGGGGGTGGAGACGAGCGGTACGGCGTCCCGCACCCGGTAGACCCTCCAGTGCGCGTCCTCCCAGACGGGCTCCAGCCACTCGGGCCGCCGCTCCGGGTCCCGCACCAGCGCCGCCTCGGCCCTGGCCGGGCCGTCCGGCTTGCCGAGAGGGAGGACGACGAAGCCGACCGCCCAGTGGTCCAGCCAGGCCCGGTAGGTGGCCGCGGAGAAACTGCCGTCGTAGAAGAGGCGGGCGCGCTCCACGTCGAGCTGCCGGTTCCAGCCCCGGGCCAGATTGACGTGCGGGGCGAGCCGGACGGCCTCGCGGTGGTCGCGGGCGGGCACCACCTCCACCCGCGTACGGTCGGCGCCCAGCCCTTCCAGCGCCCGCACGACCCCGTCCGTCTCGGCCGCCCAGGCGGGCACCACGGTGTACTCCGTGAGATCGTCGGCGGTCTTCTTTCCCACCCACCCGACGGAGTAGACCAGCGCGACGGCCAGCAGACCGCACGCGAGCCGCCGCAGCCGGGGAGCGATGCCCGGACGCGGCGCGGAGAGCAGGGCCGCCAGCAGCACGGCGGGGGCGAACAGTTCTGCGAACCGTTCGACGTTCGTCCCGACCGGCGAGGCGATGAGGTACGTCAGTACGGTGCCGATCGCGTAGACGGCCCCGCCCCACCGGGCGACCCGCCAGGTACGCGGGGCCAGCACGGTGACGGCGAGGCCGAGCACGACCGGCGGCCATATTCGGCCCGCCGGCATCGGCTGCTCCCCGCTGAAGGGGAACAGCAGCGTCGTCAGCCCGACGACGGCGGCCGGGGGTATGAGGAGCACGAGAGCGCGCCCCCAGTCCCGCACCATCAGGAACCCGGCTCCCACCACGGCGAGGAACAGCCCGGCCACCGGCGAGGCCAGGGTGGCCAGGGCCGCGTACCCGGCGGCGAGGTACAGCCTCCGCTCCCGGACCAGCGGCACGCAGGCGGCCACGGCGAAGGCGACGCCCAGCGCGAAGGTGGTCCGGCCCGAGGCGACGTTGCACCACAGCGCGAGCGACGCGAGCAGCGCCGGCCCCAGCGGCCCGCGCCCCCCCCCCCCCCCCAACAGCACCGCCACCAACCCGGAGGCGGCCCGGCCGGTGACCCGGGGGACCGTGC
>NZ_JBHXNW010000036.1:39406-65181 GCF_042717365.1 Streptomyces sp. NPDC058534 | reverse complement strand
GTTGTCTCTGTTTTGTGGTGGGGGGTGTTGTTTTCTCTTGCGCCCCGCCCCGCCCCCCCCCCCCCCCGCGCGCGCCCCCCCCCCCCGCCCCCCCCCCCCGCCCCCCCCCCACCCCGCACCGCACCATCAGCACGGCCACCAGCCAGGAGGCGGCCAGGCCGGAGACCAGGGTGACCGTGCGCACCCCGAGCAGGGCCATCAAGTACGGCGAGATGACGCTGTAGTTGGCGGTGTGCACCCCGCCGTACCAGAACAGCCCGTACGCCGAACCCCCGTGCCGCGACGCGAAGTCCGCCCACGCCTGCTGGGCGGCGAGGTCACCCCCGCCCGTGGCGAGAAACACCCACCACACCGCGTACAGCGGGATGAGGGGCAGCGTGGCGAGCAACGGCAAGCGATGCCGGTGCCCGAAGGCACGCAGGGCATCGCTCGCGCGTCTCTCCTGACGCCGATCGGGCCTGGGGACGGTGAGTTCGGCAGGGACCACGGTCGAGGTTTCCGTTCGGCGTCATCGAGGTGCACGGCGGGGGCACGTGCGAAGACGATAAATCGAACAGAAACGTTGTCCAGGACCGGTCAGATCATTCCGGGGTGGTGGAGGCCCAGCCGACGAAGGTGGCGAAGGTGGCGGGGGTGAGGGTGAGGATCGGGCCCGCGGGGGTCTTGGAGTCGCGGACGGCGACGGTGGAATGGGCGGTCTCGGCTACTTCGACGCACTCGCCGCCCTGGTCGCCGCTGTAGCTGGACTTACGCCACTGGATCGTTGTCGGTATCGCCTTGCTCACCACAGCGCTCCTCCATCACCCGGCGAATCAGTGCCGCCGAGTCCTTGAGTGAGAGTGCGGCGGCCCGGAGATGATCGTAACGGAGCGAACAGTCTTTGACCTTCTCCGGGTTGGCGGTCGGATGCCCAGCGCCGTACCCCTCCGTGTAGACGATGGCCGGGTCCTTGTTGAAGTGGAAGAGGGTGAATGAGCCTTGGAGACCCGGGTGCGCTCCGACCGAGAACGGCAGCACCTGGACGTTGATCCGGGGATTGTCCTCGAAGGACAACAGGTGGGTCAGTTGGCCACGCATGGTCTCCCGTCCGCCGATCTCCTGACGGAGCGCTGCCTCGCTGAGGACGGTCCAGAAGACCGGCTGCTCCTCCTTCTCGAAGATGCGCTGGCGGGCGAGTCGCACGGCGGTTCGGTCGTCGAGGTCGGTCGGGTCGAGCGTGCCGAGCACGGCCCTGACGTAGGCGTCGGTCTGAAGCAGGCCGTGGATCATGTGGGTCTGGAAGGTACAGATCTCGACCGCGCGCCCCTCCAACTCGGCTACCTGTTGGAACCAGGCCGGCACCTGGCTGCGCATCACCAGGTCGACCAGGCGGGACAGTAACCCGCCCGTCCCCAGCGCGGCGTCGACCCGCTCGCTGAACTCAGGCGTCGGCAATTTGCGCGCGGTCTCGATCTGCCCGACCAGTGAGCCGGTGTAGTTGACGATGTCCCCGAGCTGCCGCTGCGTGAGACCGGCCGCCTCCCGATGGCGGCGCAACTCGAAGCCGTAGTAGTCGAGCGGTGAGGCGCCCGGGTCGAGGACGTTGACGTGGGTCATGTGAAGAGCCCCCTCTCGCACAACTCGGCCCACTGCGGGACCGGTTGTATCCGTTCCGTAGCCCACGGTAGTCGTCCGACGTCAGGCTCGTGCCGTGAACCAATTCTTTCTCTACCGGATGAGCTTCACGGCCGGCGCGCACTCGGCCCGGCACGTCCGCCGCATCGTCCGCTCGTACCTGCGCGAATGGGACCGCACCGACCTGGCAGAGGCCGTGGAACTCGGCGTGACCGAGCTGCTGGCCAACGTCGTACGCCATGTCCCGGACCGCCGCTGCACGTTGCTGTTGCTGCGGCAGGCGGGCGGTGGGGTCCGGGTGGAGGTGACGGACGGCAGTCCCCGGCACCCCGTCCTGGCCGCGCGGGTGAGCGACGACTCGGAGAGCGGGCGGGGGCTGGTACTGCTGGACGCGGTGGTGGACAAGTGGGGCGTGGGGCCGGGCCCCGGGGACGGCAAGACGGTGTGGTTCGAGTGCGGTGGGGCATCCCCCGCCCCGGGAGCGGGGGATGCCCGGTGATCACACCGCTGCCATGCGCCCCGTGATCGGGCAGGCGCCGGTCGCTGCCGCCGTGCCGAAGGCGGCGGTCCTGGCGGCGGGCGCCGTTCCCCCGATCTGCTGGAGAATCTCGTCGGAGAGCAGGTCTTCCCTGCCCTTCAGGGCGTCGGCGACCTTGAGGTCGGTGTTGAAGACCATCTCGGCGGCGACGTTGTCCTGGACGATGCGTGCCAGGTTGTCCAGGGCCACGAGTATCGGGTCCGAGGGCGTCTCCACGGTCGGCAGATCGATCAGATGCGTGTCCACCTTCGCCTGGTTCATGGTGCGGCGGATGATGATGGACGCCTGGTTCAGCTCGGACGTGGTCCAGATCGACAGCACCGTGACGTACAGGTCACTCCACGCCCTTTCGCCGATCAGCGTGCGCCACCGCTTCATCAGCCCTTCGATGCCGTTGATCTGCGCGGTGGCGGCGAAGGTCATGTTGACGCGGATGGACGGGTAGACGGTGGCGGCGAACCGGTTGAACGACACCATGTCGAAGGACCCGGCGTTGAGGGAGGCGTCGATGAACTTGACGGCCTCGCTCAGGATCTTGTCGCAGGAGTTCTCCAGATCGAGGGGGAGGTTCGCGGTGCCGAGCTTGGTGAGCGCCGTGTTCAGGGTGGTCCGGAAGCCGGTCAGCGGAGTGGTCCAGCCCTTGTCGCCGGGTGCCCTGGTGACGATCATGTCCAGGTCGTGCGGGTCGACGCGGTCCCCGTTCGGGATGTTGGGGACCTGATCGCTGAGGTAGGCGGCGAGCACGGAGTAGATGCCCAGGGGAACGTGGGCGATCGACTTGGCCAGTTCGAAGTATTCCGGGACCGGATCGACGGTCTCTGTCTGCTTGCCGCCGTTGATGAGGGTGAAGCGTCCGCCGCCCGCGTTGTTCTGGACGACGATGACCGGGCTGAGCTGCTTCGTCAGTTCGGTCTTGAGGGTTGCGTAGTGGGAACGCATCCCGGTGTTGACGGCGCGTATCGCGTTGCGTGCCGCCGTCTCGTCGGTCGCGGTGATTCCCGCCGTCGCCGCCGAGGCGGTGGAGGCCGACTGCCCGGTGAGCAGCGTTGCCGCCCCGACGGCCGACGCGGTACCCAGAAATCCTCTACGTGTTGCCATGCCCCGTCTTTCTTTAATGACTGAAAGCGCTTTGTGCGATGTGGGGGGTAACGGCGTGGGGGGAGATCAGGGTGGGGGGACCTCGGAGTGGGGTTTCCGAGGTGGGTCAGGTGGGTCAGGTGGTCTCAGGTCAGAGACTTCTGCGACGGAACCACGACGCCGTAGAGATCCTGGACCGTGGCGAGAGCCGCTTCGTGGACCTGCTGTGCGGGGACGCCGTTCGGGTCGCCCTTCAGCGGCAGCGGCCGGGTCGCGGAGGCGTCGGCGACCACGGTCGGCGCGTTGCCGTTGAGGAAGGCGCCCTGGGCGGTGAACAGGGTGCACATGTTCGTCATGAACCCGGTGACGATGACGTTCTTGTTCCCGGCCTTCTTGACCCGCTCGGCCAGGTCGGTGCCGTGGAAGGCGTTGGGGACGCTCTTCTCGACGACGGGCTCGCCCTTGGCCGGCTTGAGCGCGGGGATGATCTGGCCCGCCTTCGACTTCAGGTCGTAGCCCTTGTCGACGATGTGGATGACCGGCGTGCCCGCCTCGCGGGCCCGCTTCAGCAGGGCTTCGGCGTTGTCCACCGCGGGCTTCCACCCGTCGAGTTCCATCACACCCTCGGTGTAGGTGTTCTGGTAGTCGACGAGGATGAGTGTCGCGTCGGAGAGGGTGGCGGGAGTCTCGTCGAGACTGTTGAGCCGGCGGAGCGTCTTCGTGTCCTTCGCGACGTTCTCCCCGGTCGCGGAAGCCGACGGCGTGCTCTTGGCGGGGGCGGCTTCGGAACTACCGCCGCACGCGGTGGCGGTGGCCGCGAGAACGGCGGCGGTGCCGAGCGCGACGGCCGAGCGGAGCAGCTTCATCAGGAGATCTCCTTCTGGGACGGGACGACGACCCCGTACAGGTCGGCGATGGTGGCGAGGGCGCTGTAGTGCACCTGGCGGGCGTCCAGTTCGAGGCCCGCGACCGGCAGCGCGCGGGTGGCACTGGCGTCGGCCACAACGGTGGGACGGTTGCCGCGCAGGAAGGCACCCTGGGCGGTGAAGGCCACGCACATGTGCGTCATGAACCCGGCGAGGACGAGGTCGCTGTTGCCCGCCGCGTCGACGTGCCGGTCCAGATCCGTACCGACGAACGCGTTCGGCGCCTTCTTGACGACGACGGGCTCCCCGTCGAGCGGCGCGACGCTCGGGTGGATCGCGCCGATCTCGGCCTGGATGTCGTACGGGGTGCCCTCGCCGCCGTCGTTGACGACGTGGATGACCTTCGCGCCCTCCTGACGGGCCCGTGCCAGCAACTGGGCGCCGGCGTCGAGCGCGGCCTGCCAGCCGTCCAGCTCCATCACGCCGGTCGTGTAGGTGTTCTGGTAGTCGATCAGGACCAGGGTGGACTCGGCGAGCTTCGCGGGGGTGTCGTCGAAGCCGTTGAGCCGGCGCAGTGTCGTTCTGGGCATGGGAAACCGCCTGAGTCGCGTGTCGGGGGAGGCAGTTCACCGGTGCGGCGCCCTGTGCCTCTGTGCCTATGACGCTATGGCTCACCGCTGGGTGTCGGCAATGTCGTCTAACATGCAGAAACCGACATGGCATGAAGCGACTGTCGACTGTTGCCGAACGTGGAGGTCTCTTGAGCACCGTCGGACGACTGATCGTCATCGTCCTCTTCGAAGGCGTCGACCTGCTCGACGTCACCGGGCCACCGGAGGTGTTCTCCCTCGCGCGGCGCGAGACGGACGAAGCGGCGGGTTACGACGTCGTCCTTGCCGCCGAGACCATGGATCCGGTCACCACCGGCGCCGGGGTCCGCGTCCTGCCCGACACCACCTTCGACGAGCTGTCCGGGCTGCCCGCGAGGGGTATCGACACCCTGATCGTGCCCGGCGCCGTCGAGGTGGACGACCAACGCCGCGTGCACCCGCTCACCGACCCCGCGGTGGTGGAGCGGGTGAGCCAACTCGCCGACCGGACCCGGCGGGTGACGTCCGTCTGCGTCGGCGCGCACATCCTGGCAGCCGCCGGACTCCTCGACGGCAAGCGCGCCACCACCCACTGGTCGACCGCGCGGCAGCTCGCCGCCGATCATCCGGCCGTCGAGGTCGACGCCGATCCGATCTTCATCCGCGAAGGCGACGTGTGGACCGGCGCCGGGATCAGCGCGTGCCTGGACCTCTCACTCGCCCTCATCGCCGACGACCTCGGCGAGGCGGTCGCGTTGCGCGTCGCCCGGCAACTCGTGATGTACCTGAAGCGGCCGAGTGGGCAGAGTCAGTTCAGCGTCCCCCTGGAGCAGGTCTCCACGACACGGCGCATCGAGGATCTCCGCCACCACATCATGCGCAACATCGCCGAACCCCTCACCGTCGCGGACCTCGCCGCCCGCGTCCACGTCAGCGACCGCCAGCTCACCCGCATCTTCAAGACCGAACTCGGCACGACCCCGCACGCCTACATCGAGTCCGCCCGCGTCGAGGCGGCCCGCCACCAGCTCGAATCCACCGACGCGACCCTGGAACGCCTCGCCACCACCTGCGGCTTCGGCACCGTCGACACCCTGATCAGAGCCTTCCGCCGCCGACTCGCCACGACCCCGACGGAGTACCGCCGCCGGTTCCGGACGGGCCTTGGCTGAGTGACCCCGATCAGTCGAGTTCCCTGGGCCCGTAGTGCGCGGCTTCGGCTCCTGTCGCCAAGGCCCAGTAGCGGTCTCCGTGCGACCAGTGCCACCACTTCCCTGATACTTTGATGTGTTCAAGCGTCGGGAGGGGGATGAGCGTGAGTGAGTGGCATGTGGTGTGGGTGCCCGACTCTGGGCGGTGGGGGAACCTTCCCGAAGCCGGGGAGCTCGGGGTCGAGGACCTTCCGACGGCGGTCGAGCGGATCGGCTTGATGCCGGGTGATCCTGTCTTCATCGCTCCAGATTTCACCATCGACTCCGACCTGTTGGAGTTCGTTCTCTCGAAGCACTTCCGCTTCCTTGCCCGGGAGACGAAGCGGAACTACGCCACGGACATTCGGATCCTCCTGACCTTCCTGTCTTCGCGCGGGATCGACTGGCGCCGGGCCTCCGAGCAGGACCTGCTGAACTACCGGACCTGGCGCTGTAATGCTCCGCAGAATCCCGAGCGAATCAGCGGGTCGAAATGGAACCGTGAGGCCGCCGCCTTCACCCGCCTGTTCAAGTGGGCGAGGGTGAGCCCGCGGCCGGTGGACGCGTCCCGGCGGGATGACCGTGCGGCTGACTCGGTCAGTGCCCGGGTGTCGTGGCTGACACCGCGTACGTGGAGCTTGTGGTCGGACGTCGGTCTGCGCGGTCACGGCCGTGATGGGGTGCCGACTTGGGGATGGGATGCGCGGACTGAGGCCCGTAACACCTCGTTTGTCCAGTTCACCTTGAGTTCGGGGCTTCGGCGGCAGGAAGGCGGGTCGCTTTTGACGTTCGAGCTGCCCGCTCAGCGGTTGCAGCACGGGCGCTTCCAGCACGGCCAGCTCGCCGGGGCGGTGACCCGATCGAAGAACGGCCGTACCTTCTACACCTCGCTGGACACCCTTGGGCAGGTCGAGACCTACGTACAGTCGGAGCGTGCTTGGGCGGTGAAGCGCGCTCAGCAGGTAGGCCGTTACGAGCGGGTTGAGCAGATGCGCCTGGTCACGAAGGTGACCCGCGGCCGGGTACCGCAGGTTTTCTGGGTCGACCGAGATGGTGTTGAGGGCCGTCAGTACTTGACCCATCTGGGCTGGCGGGAACGGCAGTTGCTGTTCATCGAGGGCCCGGAGGGGCCGGAGCCGGCGTGGCTGTGGCTTACCGAGCAAGGCTTGCCGATGCTTCCCGACCGTTGGAACACGGTGTTCACCACGGCGAACCTGCGCTGCGAAGAAGTTCTGCTGCCCCCCGCCGAGCGGGAGGTGGGCCGCACCCTCCGAGCCGCAGAGGTCCGGGGCCGAACTCCGTACGCCACCCCTCACTCCACGCGTCACTCCTTCGCGCTCTACATGCTGATCGTGCTGAACCAGCTGATGGAGGCTCGTTTCGGATTGACCCATGCGGATCGCCGGGATTTCGCGATGCTGTTCGGTGATCCCTGGTGGCTGGTCAAGACCCTCCTCGGGCACGCGGACGTCGAGACGACCAAGCGTCATTACCTGGCTCCCGTCGCGCATCTGCAGCTCGAGTCGATCCTGGCGACGGCCGAGGCCGACGGACCCGACCGCGAGGTCGAGAACATCGACGGCGTGTTCGCGCGGCTCGCGAAGGAGTCGGCCGGGATCCAGGACATCGACGTTATTGTCGACCGGCTGCCAGTGGCCGCCCAGTGAGCCGCCGCGGGCGCCGGGCAGTCCTGCCGCCGGCCGACTTCACGACGGAGCCACCGCTTGCCACAAACGGACTGGTGGTCACCATTGTCAACAAGGCAGGCCATGGGAAGGACTTCGTCTTCTCCGACCTGCCGGTCGCGGAGCCGATGCAGCGCTCTATGGCAGCGGTGTTCGCTGCCCAGCGGGCGAAGTGGACGAGCCACTACAGCGCCACAGCCGCCTGGACCAGGCTGAAGGTGTTCGCCGAGTTCATCTCTGGTCTCGAGACCCCTCCCGAGGATCTGACCGGACTGGACGCGGCTGCGCTCAAGCGCTGGCGGCTGCGGAACATCAGCACGAACACCGGCCGAACCACGCTGCGGGTGGTGCATCGGATGCTCCGCAGCGACCCCCGATTGCGCGAAGGGCCGGTCGCGGAGGAGCTGGCCCGTCGTGTTCCCGGGCCGAAGCCCGCCAGGAAGTCCTACGACGAGGTGGAACGCGAGCAGGTGCTGCTGGCAGCGGGCCGTCAGTTCCGGGCTGCCTGGCTGAGAATCCGGGAGAACACCGATCTGCTGGAACAGTGGCGGGCGGGAGCCCTGGCCGAGGGCAGCTGTGACTGGCGGCTCGGTGAGACTCTGGATCATGTGGCTCGCGTCGGGGACGTCCCGCGCACGCAGTTGCCGAGCGGTGGGCAGGCCGTCACCAACCGGGGATTGCTGGGAGGCCGCGACAGTGAGCACACGTGGGGCCGACTCTTCCTGACCCGGTCGGAGCTGACGGCCCTGGCCGTGCTGCTGACCGATCGCTTCGGCTGGAACCTCTCCGTCTATGACCGTATGCCGGCCCCGACCAGGGCTCCGTCGGTCGCGGAGACGGCAAACGTGACCTACCAAGTACAGGTCGAGAAGCGCCGGGCCGGGAACGGCCGCTGGTTCTCCACGGAGAACATCACCGACTCCGGGGCCGACTCACCAGGGCGATTGATCACGCAGGCACTGCAGGCCACACTCCATGGCCGACTCCTGGCAGCACAACTGGCCCCGGGAACAGACCTGCTGATGACAGCCCGCGCGATTCGCCAGAATGGCGGACGCAGAGACATGGACCGTCCTCCGGCAGTCGGCCCGTTCGTGTTCGGGGTCTCGGGTGTTGAGGGGAAGTTCTGGGCGAGTGAACACAAGTTGAGCGGCTCGCCCTTCCGCCAGATCCGACGCACGACGGTGACCCGTGAGGGCAAGCCTCTCCAGCACACTCAGGGAACTCACGAGAGCGTCTACGTGCTGCCCGACCAGAAAGTCCGGCAAGCCTCACAGCAGATCTTCGAGGACGGCGCACTCGAGGCTCTGGACCAGGCGAAGAGAATCTTCTTCGGCGGCCACCTCGCCTTGGGGCCGGACCCGACCCACGGGCAGACCGCGACCGCGGACTGCGCGGATGAGACCACCACCGCCTGGCCTGCCCCTGATGGCGGCTGTGGAGCCGACTTCCTGCTCTGCCTCGCCTGCCCGAACGCACACGTCCACCCAGGTCACCACCCCCGCCTCGCCCTCCTCCTTGAACAGATCCAGAGCCTGCGGTCGGCGATGCCTGAGCACAGATGGCGCCAGCGCTGGTACGAGCACTGGCAGCGGCTCGACGACCTGGCGGACAAGGTCGGCCGCCCGTCCTGGGCTGCCGCTCGAGTACGGGCCAGCGACACCGACCGCACCCTGGTCGATCTCCTGCTGAAGGGACAACTTGCCTCATGAGACTCCCTCTTGCCTCGGACAGCGACCCCTATCTGCTGCCGATCCCCACTCCTGACAGCCCGGTCGTCCTTCCTCGGTGGATCAGCTCCAGGAATGCCAACCCCAACGGTCGTTACCAGGAGCCGGTCTGGCCGCTCGGGCCGCTCATCGACCGTCCCGGCGCCAGCCTGATCAAGATCCACTGGAGGAATTGCCCCGATCCGATGACAGGGCAGATCAAGCAGGTGACCTGGATTCTGCTGAACGGCCAGCTGCGTCCCACCTACCTCCAGAGCCGAGGGATTCGAGCCCGTTCCCGAGGCTCCGCCAATGAAATGCGGGAAACCTGCTACGAGTGGATGCGGCTCGGCCGTTGGCTGTACGCCGCTGGCGTCAAAGATCTGCATGCTGGCACCGACGACCACTGGGTTGCCTACATCACGGACCGTTTCCGTACCAATCCGACCCGGCACCACGCTGAGGAAACCCTGAGTCGCCTCACCGATCTGTGGGCATTCGATCAGCTCTGCACTCAGCCCATCGGCGTCACCCAACCACCTTGGGAGCGGGAAGGCGTCGACGACTATCTCCCATCCTCCACCCCGCAGGACACCGGCGAGAACACAACCGAGCCGCTTGATCCGACCGTGGTGAGTCCGCTACTGATGTGGGCAATCCGCATGGTCGACGAACTCGGGGACGACATCCTGGCCGCCTGGATGGATTGGCACCGCATGCAGCAGTTGGCCGCCACCAACCCGAGCTCGCCCGCAGCACTGGCCGCGCTGGATGACTACCTCTTGCCCCGACTCGCTGCGGGCACGGGCCTGCCGACCACCGAGTGGCGCGGCAAGACTGTCCTGGCCGCCACATTCATCGCGGCCACCGTCGGCTGCAGCGTCAACCAGGTCAGTGGCTTTCGACAACGCCATGAGCTCAGCACAGTGCAGCCAGGGCCCTGCCCGCTCCCGGTTCCGGTGACCGGGCGGATCAACGGCAAGCCCTGGCGTGAGCACCTCGACTTCAACGAGATCCCAACCCTGATGCGGCACTTGGCCACCGCCGCGATGATCGTCTGTCTCTACCTGACCGGTATGCGGCCGCAAGAAGTGCAAGGTCTGCAATCCGGATGCTGCCCCGATCCTGAAGACGGCGACCGCCATCTCATCCGCAGTCACCACTACAAGAACGTCACCGACGACGACCGGAACGTCTCGGCCGGTGAGGAACGGGACGTCCCCTGGGTCGCCATCACTCCGGTCGTCCGCGCGATCCGAGTCCTTGAACGCATGGTCCCCGAGGGCGAACTGCTCTTCAGTTCTGCCCATCACGACTTTGCCCGCGGCCGCCAGCGCGGCGGCGCCTTGAAGAACAGCAGCATGAACCAGCGGATCGAGGACTTCATCGCCTGGATCAACCGAGAGACCGAATCCCATGGGCTGCAGGACCAGGGCGTTCCCCAGGACCCTCACGGCGCCATCGGGCTCGGACGGTTCCGTCGGACCCTGGCATGGCACATCGCCCGCAGACCTGGCGGACTCGTCGCGCTCGCGATCCAGTACGGCCACATGCGTACCGTCCTCGACGCCCGGACTTCCAGCGGCTACGGCAGCCGAAGCCGCCGCGGCATCCACAGTGTCCTCGACGTCGAGACCGCCCTGGCCGCTGCCGACACCGCCGCGCGGCTGCGGGACCGCCTCGCCGCCGGCGAGAAGATTTCCGGGCCCGCCGCCCGACGAGCCCTCACCGCCACGGTCCAGGCGCCACGATTCGAGGGCCGTACCGTCACCCAGAAGTTCGCCAAGCAGGCCGCCGACTACCTGGCCCGCGACGGCCTGGTCCTCTTCGACAACCCAGACGCTTCCCTGATCTGCGTCTTCAAGCGCGACAACGCGCTCTGCGAACCAGGCCCCAACGCAACCGCCCCGAACCAGTTCGACTGCCGCCCAGGCTGCGGTAACGCGGTCCGCCTCGACAGTCACACAAGCGAATTGCTGGAGGACGCCGGACGCATCGACCAACTTGCCGCCCACGCTCCCCAGCCGTTGGCCGGGCGGCTGCGAGCCACCGCCGAGCTGCACCGCACCACCGCCGACACTCACCACGCCACTGCCCAACTCGTCGAGGACCTGTCATGACCGAGCAATCCACCGACGAGCGCACGCGTATCCGGGACGCTATCGACCGGCTTCTCGCCGGACAGCCCACGGCGTCGAACGGCGCGCTGACCATCGTCGCCCTCGCGGCCGAGGCCGGTGTTCACCGCATGGCCCTCCAGAAGCGTCACGCCGACCTGAAGAACGAGTTCTACGATCGCGTCCGCACCGAGACGAAGCAACTCCCCGAATCGGAAAGGCGACTTCGGAAAGCCGTCTCCGACCTCAAAGAAGCCGTTGCTACACAGAAGGCCGAGATCACAGCACTCCGACACCAAGTCACTCAACTCGCGCTGGCGAACGCCGTCCTCACCCTTCGGGCCAAGGAGCGGCCCTTGGGAGGGTCTCCGGACAATGTCGTCCCCCTCTACCCGACGGAAGAGTGACTGCACGACGTCCCCACCGTGCGCAGTTCGGGGCAACGCCTGTAGTGGACATCCCCCCTATTCCGTGGCGGCGGGATCTGGCAGGTTGTTCAGGCGCATACCGGGGTCGGTCGACTGTCGTTCCTTGGGCCTGCCCACCGCAGCGAGGACCAGGGTCGCTGCGACCGATGCGGCCGCCATCGACGTCATCGCCGCGGCCGGGGAGGTCAGCTGGGCCAGCGTGCCCGCGAGAAGGGCGCCGATTCCTTGGAAGGAGGCCATGCCGGTTGCGTGCAACCCGAGGGCCTGTCCCGCGAGGGCGTCGGGGGTGAGCGACATCAGGCGTTCCTGGAGGACCAGGCTCGCGGCGAAGCCGACGGAGGCGGCGGTGACTGCCACGGCCGACAGCGCCAGTCCCGGCTGCAGGACGAAGAACAGGTAAGGAACCGCCAGCAGGAGGCGCAGCGGCGTCGCGAGGCGAGGGCGCAGGGCGGGCGGTACGAGACGGCCCACGGCCAAGTCGCCCGCGAACATCCCGAGCGCGCCGAATGCGTAGAGCATGCCGGCCGCTTCGGGGGCGTAGGAGACATACAGTGAATCGCTGCCGACGATGAGGCCGTTGGGGACCCACAGGCCCAGATACGTCAGGCGGTGGTGGCGTGAGGACCACAGGAGGGCGTTGGTGCGCCAGGTCGCCGAGAGGGAGGGCCGACCGGCGGAGCGCGGTGGGCGGGCCGTGAGGCAGAGGTGGGTGACGAGGGCGGACAGTGCGTACAGCGCCGCCGCGAGGAGTAGGCAAGTCCGCGGGGAGAGGATCGCAAGGAGCGCGCCGCCCGTCGCGAAACCGGCCATTTGCGTCAGGCCCCAGAGCATGTTGAATACCGAACGGCCGAGGACATAGCCGTCCTTGGTCAGGATCTCGTTGAGCATCCCCCCGCGCACTCCGCCGCCCAGCGACGCGACCAGGCCCTGCAGGAGTACGACGGCGAAGACCGCCCAGACCGGCAGGCCGGGCAGTGCAAGGACCGTCGTACAGACTGCGAAGGAGAGGGCAAGGACGGACAGGACCGCGCGCGGGGGCAGTCGGTCGGCGGCCGAGAGCAGGAATGCGCCTCCCAGCAATTGCGTCAGCTGCGGTCCGAACATACTCACCGCCGACAGGAACGGCGACCCGGTTGCCCGGAAGACCAGAGTGGCGAGGGCCAGTCCGCCGATCGTCTGGGCCGCGGCGAAAGTGGCGAAGGAGAGCAGGAAAGGGGTGAACTCCGCGGTGCGGAACAGGGATCTGTAGGTGCGCATGAGCCGAAGTCTCCGAGCCTCCCGGGGCCGTGTGTACTGTTTCGGCGACACACGAAAGGTCGTACGGATGGGCTTGTGGCAGATCAACACCGACACCCTCGCCCGCAGCCGGTTCGTGCTCTCGCCGTTCGCCGAGGCCTTCGCGTGCCTGAGACTGCTGTACGCGGGGACCGGCGCCCATCCGGGCGAGGATGCCTGGCTGCGCGCGCATCTGCCTGGCTACCGTGCGTACCTCGCGGCCGACCCGGCTGCCGTGCCGCTCGTGCAGGCGGCCATCGGCACGTCCTGGATCGCCGACTTCTTCTGCCCCACCTCGTGCGCCGGGGAGAGCTTCGAGGAGACCGTGGCCCGGGTTCGAACGACCGATGCCGGGGAGGCACGGGCCAACCTCCGGGTGTCCCTGCGGGGACCGCTCCCCTCCGCCTTGGAGCGGGACGACCTGCCCGAGCGGGCGACCGCGCTCCTGACGCACGTCTGGGAGGAGACCGTCCGGCCGGACTGGGAGCGCCGGCAGCGCGTCATGGAGGCCGACATGGCCGCGCGGACCGCGCGAGTCAATCAAGGCGGCTGGGCGGCCGTCCTCGACTCGCTGAAGCCGGGGACGCGGTGGCTCGGGGAGAGCCGCTTCCAGGTCAACCCGAACGCGTATCCGCCGCGGGAACTCGCCGCCGCGTCCCAGCTGCTGTTCATGCCGGTCACGCCGAGGACCAGTTGGGTGTCGTGGGAGGGACGGGAGCGGTACGCAGTCGTCTACCCGTGTCTCGGGGTGCTCTCCGAGGACCACGACCGGCGGCCCGTCCCGGCCGGGCTCGGCGCGCTCATCGGGACCGCGCGGGCCCGGTTGCTGACGCTGCTCGCGACGCCCATGAGCACGACCCAACTGGTCGCCGTGACCGGGCTGGCACTGGGTTCGGTGGGCGGGCATCTGCGGGTGCTACTCGACGCGGGGATGGTGGAGCGGCGAAGGGCGGGGCGGTCGGTGCTGTACGTCCGGACGGCGGCAGGGGAGGTGCTCATGAGTGCATCCGGATCTGGTACCGGTGATCAGGTGCCGGAACGGGGTATCCACTGATGTCCGGCGGATTCAGGGACGGGGTCATGCCTCGCCCGCCGGAGCCACATCAAAGTCTCCTGATCGCCTGAGAAGCTGAACACAAGAACTTGACTGGGAACACCACTCCGTCGGGTAGTTGACGAGGCCCGCGGTAGTGAGTGCGGTGCCGAGAAGGGTGCGGTGGCAGCGGGCCTCGGCGCTGATGTTGTCGGCGTGCGTGTAGCAGGCGCCCGCGCTCTCCTCCGGAGTCGCGTTCATCCGCGTACCCATGTCGAGCTCGCGGCCCTCGGCGTCCGCGAGCGTCAGGTCGACGGCCGCGCCCGCGCTGTGGGGTGCTATCTCGGGCGGGGAGACGTAGCGGCTGGCCGCCGAGCGGAGCTGATCGGGGGACCAGTGAGGGTGTGCGGTGCGGAGCTGGGACGCGTACTTGTCGAAGTAGCGACGTTGGAGGGCGGGCGGACGGTAGCCCTCGACGAAGAGCAGCCGCAGTCCCGGCGGGAGCTGTGCCTGGGCTTCGAGGAGTCGGGTGAGCACCCCTTCCCGTAGGTGGAAGCAGGCGCCCGCGGAGTCCTGCCACTTGCGCCGGTCGGCCAGCAGAGCGCCACCCCGCCGCACGTCCACGAGCGGTTCGCCGCACTCCTGGACCGGCACGGCGGCGACCTTCGGGTCGGACATCAGAACGATCTCGGTCATGGCGTGATCATCTCGCAACTCGGTTGCCTGCCGGTCGGCTCGGCGGCGGTGCGTATACGCGGGCGTATACTTCCGGCATGAGCGATGCGATGATCCGGGTCCCTGCCGAAGTGCGGGACCGTTTGGCAGTGATCGCGGAGGCGCGGGGGACGTCGATCCGGTCCCTGGTGCAGGAGTTCGCGGAGTCGACGCTGACGGAGGAAGAGCGTCGGGAGCGGGCCGAGCGGGCGCGCGCCTATCTGGCCGAGAACTTCGGAGTCGAGGTGGGGGACGAGGAGAGCGCGGTCATGGGACGCAGGCTCCGGGAGGCGTTCGCCCGGCAGCAGGATGAGGCCGCGTGATCCTGCACCACCTGGTCCTCGACACGCCCACGCTGCTGGCGCTGTCGGGCAATCGACAGGTGTCCGCGCTGATCCACCGGGCCTATCTCGAGACAGAGACCCGCTTGTGGGTGCCGACCCTGTGTGTCCTGGAGGCGGAGCAGGAACTTCTCGGGATCGCCGAACATGTCGGACAACTGGACGTGATGCACACCGTTGACCTCGACTATCCAGCGGCGCTCGCGGTAGCTCGCCTGGGCCGCGACGGAGTGCCGTCGGGCATCGGCGCCGCGATCCACGCCGCTCGCCACCTGCCCGAGTGGGATGCGGACGCGCTGATCGCCACGGTGGCTCCGAAGGCGTACGAGGGGCGCGGCCTGCCCGTGCTGGACCTCAACCGCTGAGGCACCCGTCATCTGGGGCGGTTCGCCCTATCGGGGTCTGCGAAGGTGACCGGGGCCTCGAAGGCCGCTCTGCGGGTGGCGCGGCGCAGGGCCCGGAGGACCGGGGTGCCGAGGGTGAGCGTCAGGACGACCGTCATGGCGGCGCGGCCGCCGTCCCAGCCCAGTGACGTGGCCAGGCAGTAGGCGAGGAAGCGGGCCAGGTTGGAGGCGACCGACGCGTCCGGGTCGAAGGCGATGTTCGAGGCCAGGGTGTTCATGAAGGTCCAGCCCGCCAGGTTCATCACCGTGCCGTAGGCGAAGGCCGCCAGGAAGCCGTAGGCGGCCAGCATGAGCAGCTCCGCCCGGCCGCGCAGGCGGTCGGGGCCGGGCAGCAGGCCCGCGCCCATCGTGAACCAGCCCATCGCCAGCATCTGGAACGGCATCCACGGCCCCACCCCGCCCGTGAGCAGCGCGGACGCGAACATCGTGACCGAGCCGAGGACGAAGCCGAAGCCCGGACCGAGGACCCGGCCGCTGAGGACCATCAGGAAGAACATCGGTTCCAGACCGGCCGTCCCCGCGCCGATGGGGCGCAGGGCCGCGCCCGCCGCCGCCAGGACGCCGAGCATCGCCACGGCCTTCGGGCCCAGGCCCGACTCCGAGATCGTCGCCGCCACCACGGCCACCAGCAGCACCAGCAGGCCCGCGAACAGCCACGGCGCGTCCTGGGCGTGGGCGTTGAGGGAGGCGTCCGGCGGTGCCAGGAAGGGCCAGCCGAAGCCGGCCACGCCCACCGCGCTGACCAGGAGCAGTGCGGCGACCGAGCGAGGGCCCAGGCGGACGGCGCGGGCCTGGCGGTCGTGGGGGGCGGTGCCGCTTCCGGTCATGTCAGGGCCTCCCGTACCTGTGCCACCGTGAGCCACTTGCGGGGAGCCAGCACCTTCGCCACCTGCGGCGCGAAGGACGGGGAGGCCACCACCACGTCCGCCGCCGGGCCGTCGGCGATCACCTCGCCCTCCGCGAGCAGCACCACCCGGTGGGCCAGCTCGGCGGCCAGCTCCACGTCGTGCGTGGCCAGCACGATCGCGTGCCCCTCGGCCGCCAGGCCGCGCAGGATGCCGGCCAGCCGGGCCTTGGCCGCGTAGTCCAGGCCGCGCGTCGGTTCGTCCAGGAGGAGGAGGGGAGGGCGGGCCGTGAGGACGACGGACAGGGCGAGGGTGAGGCGCTGGCCCTCCGAGAGGTCGCGGGGGTGGGTGTCGTCCGTGACGCCGGGGAGCAGTTCGGTCAGCAGGGCGCGGCAGGTGCCGGGCGGCGCCTCGGCGTCCCGGTCGGCGGCCGCGCACTCGCCGGCGACGGTGTCGGCGTACAGCAGGTCCCGCGGCTCCTGCGGGACCAGGCCGACGCGGCGTACGAGGTCGCGGGGTGCCGTGCGGTGCGGCACGGCGTCGCCGGCCCGGACCGTCCCGGAGGACGGTGCGACGAGGCCGACGAGCGCGGAGAGGAGCGTCGACTTGCCCGCGCCGTTGCGGCCCATCAGGGCGACGGTCTCGCCGGGGGAGACGGTCAGGTCGATGTGGCGCAGGGCCTGGACGCGGTCGCGGCGCACGGCGAGGGAGCGGACCTCGGCGGCGTACGGGGTGGGGGTGGGGGTGGGGGTGGGGGTGGTGGATGGTTGCGGGGCTTTGGCGCCGCGGAGTCGTCGGCGACGGGGGGTTGCGCCGAGGGCGGGTGGTGCGGGCAGTACGGCCGTCGGTGGGGTGTGCTCCGGGATCTGGCGGTCGGCCAGACTTTCCCGCAGCGGGGCCGCGCGGCGGCGGGCGTCGCGGATCGTCAGCGGCAGCGGGGACCAGCCGGCCAGCCTGCCCAGACCCACGACCGGCGGATACACCGGGGACATCGCCATCACGTCCGCGGGGGCGCCGAGCACCGGCGCGGCGCCCGGGGCCGGGAGCAGCACGACCTGGTCGGCGTACTGGATGACCCGTTCCAGGCGGTGCTCGGCCATCAGGACCGTCGTACCGAGGTCGTGGACGAGGCGCTGGAGGACGGCCAGGACCTCCTCGGCGGCGGCGGGGTCCAGGGCGGACGTCGGCTCGTCCAGGACCAGCACGTCGGGGTGCGGGGTGAGGACCGAGCCGATGGCGACCCGCTGCTGCTGGCCGCCGGAGAGCGTGGCGATGGGGCGGGAGCGGAGGTCGGAGAGGCCCAGGAGGTCGAGGGTCTCCTCGACGCGGCGGCGCATCACGCCGGGGGCCAGGCCCAGCGACTCCATGCCGTAGGCGAGTTCGTCCTCGACGGTGTCCGTCACGAAGTGGGAGAGCGGGTCCTGGCCCACCGTGCCGACCACGTCGGCGAGTTCACGCGGCTTGTGGGTGCGGGTGTCGCGGCCGGCCACGGTGACCCGGCCGCGCAGCGTGCCGCCGGTGAAGTGCGGGACGAGGCCGCCGACCGCGCCGAGCACGGTGGACTTGCCGACACCCGACGGGCCCGCGAGGAGGACCAGTTCGCCCTCCGGGACCTCGAAGTCCACGCCTTGGACGGCGGGTTCGGTCGTTCCGTCGTACGTGACCGACACGTCCTCGAAGCGGATCACGACGGCTCCTTCGCGGCGGTCTCGGGTGCGGGGGTCTCGGGTGCGGGGGTGATGAACGCCGGGAGCAGGCCGACGAGGATTGCGGCCGCCGGCCACAGCGGGAGCGACGGCGCGACCAGCGGGACCACGCCCGGGTGCAGCGCCGCCGGGTCGCGGGCGGCGGCGAGGAACAGCGCCGCCGCGACGGCCACACCGGAGCCGGTGACCAGCCAGGCGCGGGCGTCCCAGCGGTCCGGGCGGTAGCGGGTGCGGACCGTCCGCCGTCCGCCGAGCCACAGGCCCGCGAGCGCGGCGGCGAGGCCGGCGACGAGGACGGGGATGCCGTACGTGCCGCCCGCGGCGGTCAGTAGCCCGTACGTCCCCGCGCAGACGCCGAGCAGGCCGCCCAGGGTGAGGGCGGCGGTGGTACGGCGGACAGCGGTGGGGACCTGGGCGGTACGGCCGTAGCCGCGGGCGTCCATCGCGGCGGCGAGCGCGACAGAGCGTTCCAGGGCGCCCTCAAGGACCGGGAGTCCGACCTGGAGCAGGCCGCGTACGCCCTTGTCGTGCCGGCCTCGCAGGCGGCGTGCGGCACGCAGGCGCTGGACGTCGGCGATGAGGTTCGGCGCGAAGGTGAGGGCGACGACGACGGCTACGCCCATCTCGTACAGGGCGCCGGGGAGGGACTTGAGGAGGCGGGAGGGGTTGGCGAGGGCGTTCGCGGCGCCGACGCAGATGAGGAGCGTGGCGAGCTTCATCGCGTCGTACAGGGCGAAGGTGAGGCCCTCGGCGGTGACCCGGCCGCCCAGGCGGATGCCCTGCGCCCAGTCGGGGAGGGGGACTTCGGGGAGCGTGACGAGGGTGTGGCTGCCGGGGATGGGGGAGCCGAGGACCGTGGTGAAGAGGAGGCGGATGACGAGGACGGCCAGGGCGAGCTTGACGAAGGCGCCGTAGGAACGGGACCAGGGGGCGTGAGGGCGGCGGGAGATCACGACGTAGGCGGAGACGGCGATGAGGAGGGCGAGGAGGAGGGGGTTGGTGGTGCGGGTGGCGGCGGTACCCAGGGAGAGGGCCCAGAGCCACCAGGCGCCGGGGTGGAGGGCGGCGGGGCGTCGGTGGGGGGTGGGCGCGCTCGCCCGCGGTCGCGCGGTGGCGGTGCGCTGGTGGCGGGGGGTGGGTGCGCTTGCCCGCGCTTGCGGGGTGCCGCCTCTCTGTGGGACGGGCGCCGCCCCAGCGGCACGACTGCCCGCAGACGGCGCGGCGCTGGTGTCTCCGGGCTCAGTCGCCGGCATTCCTGCGCCGCCTCGCCTGCCAGGCTGTCGCTCCGGCCAGGACCGCCACCACCGCTATGCCCGCGATCAGGCCGACGGACGGGCTGTCGTCGGCGGCGTCGTCCTGGGTGGCCTGCTGGTCCGGGGACGCGGTGGCCGTCGGGCCGGCTTCCCCCGACACCTGGTCACCGCAGCCCGACTTCGGGTAGCCCGCGATCGCGCACAGCAGGGCACTGGTGTTGTAGCGGAGCGGGCCCGCCACGTCGGCCAGGGCGTCGGCCGTCGTGGCGTCGGGAGCGACCTGGGCGCAGGCCGTGCGCGGAGCCGGCGGGGTCTCGCCGGACGAGGCGTCGGCCGCCGTACCGAAGTCGAGGACGAGGGCGACCCGCTTGCTGCCGTCCTCGGCCGGTGTCTTCGCGCAGATCGACGCGAAGTCCGCGGCGCCGCGCGGTTTTGCCGCGTCGCCCGAGTTCGCGCTCACCGCGAAGCGGAAGCCCTGGACGTCGCCGTCCGAGGGGCGGGCGAGGGACGGGCCCTGGGCGGCGTACACCCACTGGTCGCCGTCGCGGTCCCAGAAGGACCAGTAGCGGTAACCGGCGGCCTGCGCCTGGCCCGCGCTCCCGATCAGCAGGAACGCGGACAGCAAGAGGAGGACGACACGGCGGGTCACGGCTGCTGCTTCCGCTTGCGGCCGCTGAGCAGGAAGCCGATGCCGATGCCGAAGACCAGGCAGACGCCGACGAACCACCAGACGCCGAAGCCGGAGTCGTCCTTCTCGGCGTCCTCGTCCGCGGCCGTGTCGCTCGCCGTCGCGGAGTCGCTCACCTTCACTCCCTGGGGAGCCGGCCCCGTCGCGTTGAGTCCCTCCACCAGGTCCGTGCCGCCGAAGTCGCGCGGATCGGTGCCCGTGGCGTGGGCGGCGAAGATCAGCTGGGCGTAGGCGGACGGGCCGCTCTGCTTCGCCCATTTCGCGGCGTTCTTCTCCAGCCAGGCCAGCGGCTCGGCCGCCTTGTCCGCGCCGCCCTGTGCGGCGAGCGCGACGACCGCGTCGGCGGTGTTGCCGTAGTCGGGCTGGTCGGGGGAGCCGCCGAGGGCGGACTTGAGGTGGCCGTCCTTGGCGATGGCGGCGGTGAGGTACGCCGCGCCGTTCGCGGCGGCCTGCTCACGGTCGGGCTTGTCGGCGCAGGTGGCGGCGGCGGCCTTCTTGCCGGGCTCGGTGACCAGGCCCTTGCCGAGCGAGCCGAGGACGCCGGCGGCCGTGGCGTCGGCGTTGGGGAGCAGCTTGCCGTCCTTGTCGGGCTGGAAGGCGAAGGCGCCGTCGTCCTTGGAGCAGGAAAGGGCGAACGTCAGCAGGGCGTCGTACGGGGACTTGCCGCCCTTCGTGACCTTCGTGGGGTCGGTGTCCGTGGCGGTCAGGGCGCCGATGACGAGGGAGGTGGAGTTCGCGTCGCTGGGTCCGCCGGGGGCGTAGCCCCAGCCGCCGTCCTTGTTCTGGACGGACTTCAGCCAGTTCAGGGCGTCCTCGACGACGTCACCGCGTCCGCCGACGGCCCACAGTGCCTGGACCGCGGCGGCCGTCTGGTTGGTGTCGATCATGGTCTTGGCGTCGCACGCCTTGGCGGGGTCGGCGCGGAACGGGGCGAAGGCGCCGTTCGCGCACTGCTGACCGGTGAGCCAGTCCACCGCCTTCGGCGACGG
This sequence comes from Streptomyces sp. NPDC058534, assembly GCF_042717365.1. NCBI lineage: Bacteria > Bacillati > Actinomycetota > Actinomycetes > Kitasatosporales > Streptomycetaceae > Streptomyces > Streptomyces sp. NPDC058534. The sequence goes on along the minus strand of NZ_JBHXNW010000036.1, from coordinate 44,119 downwards.
GATCACGCCCACCGTGTCCTGCGCGAGCAGCGCGAGGGACTGGCGCCAGGCGCCGTCGAACTGGGGGTCGCCGGTGCCGAACAACGCGGCCGGCTTGGACGCGGAGGCGGACGGTGACGGGTCGGCGGCGACCGCGGGCGCGGCGGCGGCGCCGATCACTGCGGCGGCGGCCAGGACCGCGGCGCTGCCTCGACGGCGGACGTTCATGATCGGCGGGTGCCTTTCCCTGTGCGGGGCCGGGCAGCACGGGGCACCCCCGGCGGCTCGGCCCCGTATGCCTCGACGGTGCCCGTGCTCCGGCGGGCGCCGGGCACGTGAGCCGGTCACGTCCGTGCGGGGCATTCCGGCTGGCCGTCCGCGGAGGTCCCTGGGCGGGTCGCGGACGGTTCACGGTTGCGGGTCAGCGCCGGAATTACACCGGCTTCCCCCCGTACGGGTGATGACGACGCCGCCACTTTACCCGCCCGGGGCACGCGGGCCGAGGGGCGGCCGGGTGGGGGAGCGGAGGCGGGTGCGCGGGGGCGGGTGTGCGGGGGCGGGGCGTACTGCCCCTGCTGCGCTGACCGGCGGTGCGCCGGTCAGTTCGCGTCACGCGTGCGCCGCCGCCCGCCCCGGCCCGGTCTCCGTCAGGTCGAGGAGGCGGCAGACCGTTTCGATGTCCGCCCGTACCTGGGCGAGGGAGGCGCGGCCGGCGAGCCAGGTGATCAGGGTGGAGAGCCAGGTGTGTTCGATGACGCGGACCGCGGAGAGCTGGGCGGCCGTCGGGTTCTCCATGCCGCCGATCGCGTCCAGGATGATCGCGGTGGTCTGGCGGGAGACCTGGTCGACCTCGGGGGAGACGCTGCGGTCGGCGAAGGTCAGGGCGCGGGCCATCGCCTCGGCCAGCCGGGGTTCGCGTTGCAGCGCGCCGAAGGCCCGCATCAGGGTCTGGGCCACCCGGTCCCCGGCCGTCGCCCCGGCCGGCGGGCTCTTGCGCAGGGTGCCGTGCAGCCGCTCCAACTGGTCGTGCATGGTGGCGACCAGCAGATGCACCTTGGACGGGAAGTACCGGTACAGCGTGCCCAGGGCCACCTGCGACGACTCCGCGACCTCGCGCATCTGCACGGCCTCGAAACCGCCCCGGCAGGCCAGTTGGGCGGTCGCGTGCAGGATGCGGCGGCGGCGCTCCCGCTGCCGCTCGGTGAGGGGCGGGGAGGGGGAGAGGTGCTGCGGAGCGGTTGCCTCCGCTTCCGGGTTGTCCACCTTGGCCACCTTCTCCCCTTTCTCCCCGTCGTCCGTCCGGCACGGTAGCCCGGCGGAGTGCCGCGCCGTGGCGTGAATCACCTGATCCACTCGTCACAGGTCCGCTACCTGCCGGTAGATTCGGAGCCTCTGACGATCAAGTCTGAAACTTGTTCTAGATTAACGTCCCGGCGTAGTGTCGCGGGACAGTGCAGTGAGAAGGGGGCCCGGGAGTGACCGCTGAGGCCAGTGGGACGGGTCCCCGTCCGGAGCTCGCCGCCGACGGCCTGCGACCGCTCCGCATCGCACTCCTCACCTACAAGGGGAACCCGTTCTGCGGCGGCCAGGGCGTCTACGTCCGCCACCTCTCGCGGGAGCTGGCCCGCCTCGGCCACCGGGTCGAGGTCATCGGCGCCCAGCCCTATCCGGTCCTGGACGAGGCCCCCCTGGCCGGCGACCGGCTCTCCCTCACCGAGCTGCCCAGCCTCGACCTGTACCGCCAGCCCGACCCCTTCCGCACCCCGGGCCGCGGCGAGTACCGCGACTGGATCGACGCGGTCGAGGTCGGCACGATGTGGACCGGCGGGTTCCCGGAGCCCCTGACGTTCTCGCTGCGCGCCCGCCGCCATCTGCGCGCCCGCCGCGGCGACTTCGACGTCGTGCACGACAACCAGACGCTGGGGTACGGACTGCTCGGCGACGTCGGCGCGCCGCTCGTCACCACCATCCACCACCCCATCACCGTCGACCGGCAGCTGGAACTCGACGCCGCCGACGGCTGGAAGCGCCGGTACTCCGTACGCCGCTGGTACGCCTTCACCCGTATGCAGAAGCGCGTCGCGCGCCGCCTGCCCTCCGTGCTCACCGTCTCCGGCACCTCCCGTCAGGAGATCGTCGACCATCTCGGCGTACGGGACGACCGGATCCATGTCGTCCACATCGGCGCCGACACCGACCTGTTCTCGCCCGACCCGTCGGTGCCCCGGGTGCCGGGCCGGATCGTGACCACGTCCAGTGCGGACGTGCCGCTCAAGGGCCTGGTCTTCCTCGTCGAGGCGCTGGCGAAGGCGCGCACCGAGCACCCGCGCGCGCACCTCGTCGTCGTCGGCAAGCGGCCCGAGGAGGGGCCCGTCGCGCAGGCGATCGAGCGGTACGGCCTCGAAGGCGCCGTCGAGTTCGTCAAGGGCATCTCGGACGCCGAACTCGTCGACCTGGTGCGGTCGGCCGAGGTGGCGTGCGTGCCGTCGCTGTACGAGGGGTTCTCGCTGCCGGCCGCCGAGGCGATGGCGACGGGCACGGCGCTGCTGGCCACCACCGGCGGGGCCGTCCCCGAGGTCGCCGGACCCGACGGGGAGACCTGCCTCGCCGTGCCGCCGGGCGACGCGGACGCGCTGGCCGCCGGGCTGGGCCGGCTGCTCGGCGACCGGGAACTGCGCGTGCGGCTCGGCGCGGCCGGACGCGAGCGCGTGCTGCGGCGCTTCACCTGGGCCCGCGCCGCCGAGGGCACGGTCGCCCGCTACCGCGAGGCCGTCGGCCCCGCCCGGGCCACCCCGAGGCCCGCACCCGTGACCCCGACCACCACCAGTGACACCGGCGTCTACCCCGAAAGCAGGGCCACGTGCTGACCGTCGACTTCTCCCGGTTCCCGCTCGCCCCCGGCGACCGCGTACTGGACCTCGGCTGCGGCGCCGGCCGGCACGCGTTCGAGTGCTACCGGCGCGGGGCCCGGGTCGTCGCGCTGGACCGGAACACCGAGGAGATCCGCGAGGTCGCCAAGTGGTTCGCGGCGATGGAGGAGGCCGGCGAGGCCCCGGCCGGCGCCACCGCCACCGCGATGGAGGGCGACGCGCTGGCCCTGCCCTTCCCCGACGAGTCCTTCGACGTGGTCATCATCTCCGAGGTGATGGAGCACATCCACGACGACAAGGGCGTCCTCGCCGAGATGGTCCGGGTGCTCAGGCCGGGCGGCCGCATCGCGGTCACCGTCCCGCGCTACGGCCCCGAGAAGGTCTGCTGGACCCTCTCCGACGCCTACCACGAGGTCGAGGGCGGCCACATCCGCATCTACAAGGCCGACGAGCTCCTCACCCGCATCCGCGAGGCGGGGCTGCGGCCGTACGGCAGCCATCACGCGCACGCGCTGCACTCGCCGTACTGGTGGCTGAAGTGCGCGTTCGGCGTCGACAACGACAAGGCGCTACCGGTGCGGGCGTACCACAAGCTGCTGGTCTGGGACATCATGAAGAAGCCGCTGGCGACGCGGGTCGCCGAGCAGGCGCTGAACCCGCTGATCGGCAAGAGCTTCGTGGCGTACGCGACCAAGCCGCACCTGCCGCCGGTGGACGCCGCGTGACATCGCCCCGCAGTCCTCGCACGCCCCGCACCGAACACCTCGTCCTGCCCGGCGTCCTCACCGACGCCGAGGCCGCCGAGACCGTCCGCGGCATCCTCGCCGTGCAGCGCGAGGACGGGGCGATCCCGTGGTTCCGCGGGCACCATCTCGACCCGTGGGACCACGTCGAGGCGGCGATGGCCCTGGACGCGGCCGACGAGCACGAGGCCGCCGAGCGGGCGTACGCGTGGCTGGCCCGGCACCAGAACGCGGACGGCTCCTGGTACGCCGCCTACGCCGACGGGGACTTCGCCGACGTCACCGACCGCGGCCGGGAGACCAACTTCGTCGCCTACGTCGCCGTCGGCGTCTGGCACCACTACCTCGCCACCGGCGACGACACGTTCCTGGAGCGGATGTGGCCCGTCGTCCACGCGGCGGTCGAGTTCGTACTGCGGCTCCAGCAGCCCGGCGGACAGATCGGCTGGCGGCGCGACGACGACGGCACGGACACCACGGACGCGCTGCTGACCGGCAGTTCCTCCATCCACCACGCGCTGCGCTGCGCACTCGCGATCGCCGAGCAGCGTGAGGAGCCGCAGCCCGACTGGGAGTTGGCGGCGGGCGCGCTGCGGCACGCCATCCGGCGCCACCCGGAGCGGTTCCTGGACAAGGGCCGCTACTCGATGGACTGGTACTACCCGGTGCTGGGCGGCGCGCTGACCGGCACGGAGGCCAGGTCCCGTATCAAGGAGAGCTGGGACCGCTTCGTCGTCCCCGGCCTCGGCGTGCGCTGCGTCGTCCCCAACCCGTGGGTGACCGGCGGCGAATCGGCCGAACTCGCCCTCGCCCTGTGGGCGGTGGGCGAGTCCGACCACGCCCTGGAGATCCTCCAGTCCATCCAGCACCTGCGCGACCCCGACAGCGGCCTCTACTGGACGGGCTACGTCTTCGAGGACCAGGCCATCTGGCCGCGCGAACTGACCACCTGGACGGCAGGCTCCCTGCTCCTCGCCGTCGCCGCCCTCGGCGGCCACGAGGCCACCTGCCAGGTCTTCTCCGGCGACCACCTGCCTAGGGGCCTGGACCCGGACTGCTGCGTCTGAGCGCGCCGCGGCGCCGTACCCGGTCCTCGTCGAAGGCAAATGCTCAGCGGTGGC
>NZ_JBHXNW010000036.1:27280-39307 GCF_042717365.1 Streptomyces sp. NPDC058534 | reverse complement strand
CCGAGGCGGTTGGCGATGGCGTGGCCGATGAAGAGGTAGACCACGGCGGCCAGGCCGTAGCCGGTGACCACGCGGGCCCAGTCCTCGTCGAAGGTGCTGTGTTTTCTGGGGGTGCCCCCAGACCCCCTGGTCTCGTGACCAGCCGGGGTCTGGACCGGGACGTTTGCGTCTGGGGGTCAGCGGTGGCCGAGGCGGTTGGCGATGGCGTGGCCGATGAAGAGGTAGACCACGGCGGCCAGGCCGTAGCCGGTGACCACGCGGGCCCAGTCCTCGTCGAAGGTGAAGAGGTCTCGTGACCAGCCGGCCAGCCAGTTGGCCGCGTCATGGACGAACTGGACCAGGTCGTTTGCCCGGTTGGCGTCCAACAGGTACATCAGAATCCACAGGCCGAGGATGAAGGCCATGATGTCGGCGACAACCGCTATGGCTCTGGCCGCGGAACTGGAACCGTGAGATCTAGACATGCCTTGCGTATGGCCCCGGAAGCCCGGCGGAAACCTACGGCGACGGCCCTCCGTCCGGAACCGGGTCCGGACGGAGGGCCGTCGAGGTGCCTGCGGGGCGGGCGGGTCAGCCGCGCTGGATGCCCGAGCTGTCCTGGAGGACGCCCCGGCGGCCGTCCTGCGTCTGCGCGACCAGGTTGGCGCCGCGCTGCTCGACGGCCAGGTACCAGGTGCCGGGCGCCAGCTCGGCGATCGGCGTGGGGGAGCCGTCCTCCGCGAACAGCGGACGCGGCACCGGCACGGCGAACCAGAACGGCGAGAAGTCCCCGGCCGGCTGCGCCTGCGCCTGGGCCTGCTGTGGGGCCTGCGGCTGCGGCGTGGGCTGACCCGGCTGCGGCTGACCGCCGAAGGGCTGACCGGGCTGACCCGGCTGACCCGGGTGACCGGGCTGGCCCGGCTGGCCGCCGTACGGCTGCTGCTGCGCGCCGGGGTAGCCGTAACCGCCCTGCGGCTGGCCGCCGTAGGGCTGCGGCGCGGCCGGTCGCGAGGCCGGGATCAGGGTGCCCTTGAGGGCGGGGAGCAGCGGCGTGGCCACGGCCGCGGCGGCCATGACCAGCGTGGCGATGAGGGCGAGGATCAGGCCCAGGCCGAGGTCGGGACCGTCGGAGCCACCGCCGACGTTGTCGACACCGCTCGCCGGGTCGAAGACGTTGCCGAGGGCGCTCCACGCGGCGAAGATCGTGAACGCGATGCCGAACTGGCCGAGGTCCAGGCCGACGACCTTCTTGGGCTGCGGCAGCCCGCGGGCCACCACGATGAGCGCGGCGCCGATGATGCCCGCCAGAACGACGCTGAGTACGATCGGCCCGCTGCCCCACAGGTTGGGCAGTTCGAGGCTGTCGGGAGCGTCTTCGACGGAGTAGAGGCCGAGGAACGACGCGATCAACAGCAGAACCGCTGCTCCGATCACCACGCCGTCGCCTCGAGTGAGGGAGCGGATATTCACTTCAGGTCCTTCGTAGGTCGTCTCGTCGTCAATAGAGGCGTCGCTGTCACGATGTCGCCGAAAGGTTCCGGTGTGAAGCGCGGGGGTGGCCCCTCATCGTATAGACGACACTATCGTCCGCACATCGGGGCTGTCCGCAGGGATCGGGACGCTGATCACTACCCGCGCAAGAAACTCACGATTCCGTCAGACATCCCTTGCGCCGCCTTCTGCCGCCACGTACCGCTGGTCAGCAGCGCCACGTCCTTGTCCCCGCGCATGTTGCCGCACTCGATGAACACCTTGGGAACCGTTGACAGATTGAGACCGCCCAGGTCCGTGCGCGTGACCAGGCCGGTACCGTCACCCACGTAGTTGGACGGCGCACTGCCCGTGGCGCGGACGAAGTTGCCCGCGACGCGCTCGCCGAGTTCGGCGGACGGCGCGACGATGGCGCGGGTGTCCGCGTCGCCGTCGTGCACCGCGCCCGGCAGGATCACGTGGAAGCCGCGGTTGCCGGCCCCCGAGCCGTCGGCGTGGATCGAGATCGCGGCGTCCGCGTCCGCCTCGTTGCCGATCCGGGCCCGCTCGTCCACGCAGGGGCCGTACGAACGGTCGCCGTCCTGCGTCAGTTTCACCGTGGCACCCTGCTTCTCCAGCAGCGTGCGCAGCCGGTGGGCGACGTCGAGGGTGAACTTCGCCTCCGGATAGCCCGCGTTGGTGGCGGTGCCCGTCGTGTCGCACTCCTTCCAGTGCGTGCCGACGTTCACCTTCCGGTTGATCTCGGACGGGTGCTGGAAGTTGCCCGGGTTGTGCCCGGGGTCGATGACGACGACCTTCCCCTTGAGCGGCCCGGACGCCCCGGCGGGCGCGGGCTTGGAGTCGGAGGGGGACGCGGACGGTTTCCCGGTGGCGGAAGGGGAGTTGTCGGCGGGCCTCTTGGAGTCGTCGCTCGCCGAGGCCGCCCCGCCGGAGGGTGCCGCCGAGGACGTCCGCGCACCGGCTTCGCCCCCGCCGCCGTCGGAGCCGCCGACCGCCGCGAACACCCCCCACCCGAGCAGCGCCCCGGGCACCAGCGCGGCGACCGCCACGGTCAGCGGGCGGCGCAGCGGGGAGCGGCGGGGCCGGGGAGGTTCGAAATCGGGGCCTGTGTACGACACGTCAGCGACTCTAACCGTGCCCTCAGATCCCCGTGCCCGTTCGCCGCAGGACGCGCAGCGAGTCGGTCACGGAGACCTCCGTGAAGGCGCCGGACGCGAGGGCCCTGAGGTAGACGCGGTACGGGGCCTGGCCGGTGAACTCGTCGGCCGGGTGCGGGAAGACGTCGTGGATGACCAGGAGGCCGCCGTCGGTCACGTGCGGTGCCCAGCCCTCGTAGTCGGCGTTCGCGTGCTCGTCGGTGTGGCCGCCGTCGATGAAGACGAGGCCGAGGGGGGAGTTCCAGACCGCCGCGACCTGGGGCGAGCGGCCGACGAGGGCGACCACGTGCTCCTCCAGGCCGGCCCGGTGCAGGGTGCGGCGGAAGGTGGGGAGGGTGTCCATCACGCCCAGCTCGGGATCGACCGTCCCCGGGTCGTGGTAGTCCCAGCCCGGCTGCTGCTCCTCGCTGCCCCGGTGGTGGTCGACGGTGAGCGCGGTGACCCCGGCCCGGCGGGCCGCGTCGGCGAGCAGGACGGTGGAGCGCCCGCAGTACGTGCCGACCTCCAGCAGCGGCAGCCCGAGCCCGCCCGCCTCCACGGCGGCGGCGTGCAGCGCGCGGCCCTCGTGCACGGGCATGAATCCCTTTGCGGCCTCGAAGGCGGCCAGGGCGTCGGGGGCGGGCGGCGCGGACATGCGGGTCCTCTCGGTGACGCGGGGCGCCGGGCAGTGGCGCGGCTCGGCGCCCATGCTGCCGCACCCCCCGCCAGGTGTGCGGGCGGGGGTGCGGCGAGGAAGCGGGGGTGGGGGGTCGGGCGGGGAGAGCCTTGCCGGGGCGGCGCGGAGTTGGGCGCCTGTACTGCCTCACTCCCTGCCGGGTGTCGGGCGGGGAGTGCGGCGAGGGAGCGGGGTCGGGCGGGGAGAGCCTTGCGGGGTCGGCGCGGGGTTGGGCGCCTGTACTGGCGTACCTCCTGCCGGGTGTCCGGCGAGGGAGGGGAGCGTGAGCGTGTGGGGCCCGGCGGGGAGAGTCCCGCCCGGCCGGCGCGGGTGCGGCGCCCGTGCTGCCCGCACCCCCTGCCGCCCGTGCTGCCCGCGCCCCCTGCCGGGCCTGCGGCAGGGGGTGCGGCGGGGGAGCGACGGCGTGCGGGTCAGGCCGGGACCGGCTCGCCCGGCAGGGGCAGGTCCAGGTCGACCTGGTGGTCGCCGCCGTGGGTCGCCGCGTGGGCGAGCGGGCCGTGTCCGGCGGCGCGGGCGGCCAGGACGTACGGGCCCCGCGCGGGCACGGCGAGGGCGTAGCTGCCGTCCCCGGCGGAGAGGGTCGCGCCCGCCTGCCGGCCGTGCCGGTCGATCAGCGTGACCTTGGCGCGGGCGACGGGGGCGCCGTCGGCGGCCAGCACCCGGCCGCGGAAGCCGCGCGGCAGCTCACCGGCGATGGTCTTCCCGGTAATGGCCTTCCCGGCGAGTGCCTGCTCGGCGCGGGCCAGGTTCGCGTCCTCCTCGCTGCTCGCGCGCAGCTGCGTGGCCGTGGACGGGCGGCGGCGGGGGAGGAAGAAGGCCAGCGCCAGGCCGACGGCGACCGCGGCGGTCGCGATCAGGAAGGAGACCCGGAAGCCGTGCATGGTGGGGACGGCGACGCCGCCCACGTCCTGCGCGGTGTTGGCGAGCACCATGCCGATCACGGCGCTCGACACCGACGTACCGATGGACCGCATCAGGGTGTTGAGGCCGTTGGCCGCGCCCGTCTCCGAGGCCGGGACCGCGCCGATGATCAGCGCCGGCAGGGAGGAGTAGGCGAGACCGATGCCCGCGCCGATCAGCACCGAGGTGATGACGGTCTGCCAGGCGGCGCTCATCAGCGCGAGGCCGCCCGCGTAGCCGACCGCGATGATCATCAGGCCGATGATCAGGGTGGTCCGGGGGCCGTAGCGGGCGGACAGCCGGGCGTACACCGGCGCCGTGAACATCATCGTCAGGCCCAGCGGGGCCACGCACAGGCCCGCGACGACCATCGACTGCCCGAGGCCGTAGCCGGTCTCGGCGGGTACCTGGAGGAGCTGCGGCAGGACGAGGGAGATGACGTAGAAGGAGACGCCGACCATGATCGAGGCGAGGTTGGTGAGCAGGACCTCGCGGCGGGCCGTGGTCCGCAGGTCGACCAGCGGGGCGGCGACGCGCAGCTCCATCAGGCCCCACAGCAGCAGGACCACGACGGCGGCGGCGAACAGGCCGAGCGTGGTGGGCGACGACCAGCCCCAGTCGCTGCCCTTGGTGATCGGCAGGAGGAAGAGGATCAGACCGGCGGTCAGACCGACCGCGCCCGGCAGGTCGAAGGAGCCCTTGGCACGCAGCGGGGACTCCGGTACGACCAGCAGGGTCAGGGCGATGGAGAGCACGCCGAGGCCGGCGGCGCCGTAGAACAGGGTGTGCCAGTCGGCGTGCTGGGCCACCAGCGCCGCGGCGGGCAGCGCGAGGCCGCCGCCGACGCCGATCGAGGAGCTCATCAGCGCCATCGCCGAGCCGAGCCGCTCGCGGGGCAGCATGTCGCGCATCAGGCCGATGCCGAGCGGTATCGCACCCATCGCGACGCCCTGGAGCGTGCGGCCGACGATCATCGGGAGGAGGGCGTCGGTGAACGCGCTGACCAGTGCGCCCACCACCATCACCGAGAGGCTGACGATCAGCATGCGGCGCTTGCCGAACAGGTCGCCGAGCCGGCCCATGATCGGCGTGGCCACGGCTCCGGACAGGAGCGTGGAGGTCAGGACCCAGGTGGCGTTGCTGGGGGTGGTGTCCAGAAGCGCCGGCAGGTCCTTGATGACGGGGACGAGCAGGGTCTGCATCACCGCGACGACGATGCCCGCGAAGGCGAGCACCGGGACGGTGGCCCCGCTCGCACTCCGGGTGGGTTCGTCGGTCGTCGTGTGGGACATGGGGTGGGGCCTCCAGGCCGGGGGGCGTCGAATGCGGTGCGCAATGGCTGTGCGTGATGGCGGTGCGGGATGACTGCAGGATGAACCTCGTCAGCCGGGGCAACTATTCCGTTGCTTCGGGTCCCTAATGAATTCTTGACCTTCTCTTGATCCGCCGCCTGGTCCCGCGACGCCTGGGTCCGAGGACCTAGTCCGGTCTGGGACCAAATTCCGATGCAAGGGCCGCGCCGCCGCTGAGACCATGACACCCATGCCCGAAGCAACCAGTTCCCCCGTCTCCGCCGCCGCCCGGACATCCGCCCGCCGCACGCCCCCGACCTGGCTGGTCGTCGCCCTGGCCTGCGCGGGACAGTTCCTGGTCGTGCTCGACGTGTCCGTCGTCAACGTCGCCCTGCCGTCCATGCGCACCGACCTCGGGCTGAGCGCGCAGGGGCTCCAGTGGGTGGTCAACGCCTACGCCATCGCCTTCGCCGGGTTCATGCTGCTCGGCGGACGGGCCGGTGACCTCTACGGACGCAAGCGGATGTTCCTGGTCGGGCTCGGGCTGTTCACCCTGGCCTCACTGGGCGGCGGTCTGGCCCAGGAGGGCTGGCAGCTGCTGGCCGCGCGGGCCGTGCAGGGACTCGGCGCGGCGGTACTGGCGCCCTCGACGCTGACGATCCTGACCGCGGCGGTGCCCGAGGGGGCCGCGCGGGCCCGGGCGATCGCGACCTGGACCGCCGTGGGCGCCGGGGGCGGCGCCGCGGGCGGACTGGTGGGCGGCGCCCTGGTGGACGGGCTGTCCTGGCGCTGGGTGCTGCTGATCAACGTGCCGGTGGGTGCGGTGGTGCTGGCCGGCGCCGTGCTGTGGCTGACCGAGAGCCGGGGTGCGGCGCGGCGGCGCCTCGACCTGCCGGGCGCGCTGCTGGTGACCGTCGGACTGGCCACGCTCGCCTACGGCATCTCGCAGACCGAGTCCGAGGGCTGGACGGCGACCGCGACGCTGGTGCCCCTGCTCGTCGGCCTCGGGCTGCTCGGGCTGTTCCTCCTCGTCGAGGCGCGGACGGTGGCGCCGCTGATGCCGCTCGGGCTGCTGCGGCTGCGGTCGGTGGCGTCGGCGAACGTGGCGATGCTGGTGTCCGGCTCGTCGATGTTCTCGATGTGGTACTTCATGACCCTGTACGCGCAGAACGTGCTGGGCTACACCCCGCTGGAGGCCGGTCTCGCGCTGGTGCCGAGCTCGCTGGCGGTGATCCTCGGGTCGAAGGCGGCGCCGCGGTTCATGCCGGTGCTCGGGGTGCGGAACGTGGCCGTGCTGGGCACGCTCGTGGCGGCGGCCGGCTTCGGCTGGCAGTCGACGATGACCGCGGACGGGGGCTTCCTGACGGCGATCATGATCCCCGGGGTGCTGATGATGCTGGGCGCGGGCATGGCGGCGACGCCGCTGGCCTCGCTGGCCATCTCCGGCGCGGCGCCCGGTGACGCGGGGCTGGTCTCCGGGCTGGTCAACACCTCCCGGACGATGGGCGGTTCGCTGGGCCTCGCGGTGATGTCCACGATCGCGGCGGCCAGGGCCGGGGGCGAGCACGCCGGCCCGGTGGCGCTGACGGACGGTTACGCCCTGGTCTTCCGCACGGGAACAGCGGTCCTGACCGCCGCGGCCCTCCTGATGTGGGCATGGCTACCAACCGGAAAACCGAAAACCGCCCAGGCATGAGCGCCCCAAAGGGGCGCGGGGAACTGCGCGAGCAACCACCCACCGACCCGCAGCCGAAGAACCACCCCACCCCCCGGGCAGCCCCCACTCACACCCACCCCTGCCGCCGAGCCTCGCGCAGCGCCTCCGCGCGGTTGCGCGTCGCGGTCTTCCCGATGGCCGCGGACAGATAGTTGCGCACCGTCGACTCGGAGAGATGCAGCGCCCCGGCGACGTCGGCGACGGTCGCGCCGTCCGCCGAGGCCCGCAGGACGTCGCACTCCCGGGCCGTGAGAGGGCTGGGGCCAGCACTCAGCGCGGCGGCGGCCAGTACGGGGTCCACGACCGTCTCGCCGCCCAGCACCCGGCGCACGGCTCCGGCCAGTTCCTCCACCGGACCGTCCTTCACCAGGAAACCGGCGGCGCCCGCCTCCATGGCCCGCCGCAGGTACCCGGGGCGGCCGAACGTGGTCAGGATCAGCACCCGGCACCCGGGCGCCCGTTCGCGCAGCTCGGCGGCGGCGTCCAGGCCGCTGCGGCCCGGCAGTTCGATGTCGAGAAGGGCGACGTCCGGACGGTGCGCGAGCGCGGCGCCGACGATCTCGTCCCCGGCCGACACCTGCGCGACCACCTCGATGTCCTCCTCCATCCCGAGCAGCAGCGCGAGCGCGCCGCGCATCATGCCCTGGTCCTCGGCGAGGAGGACACGGATGGGGTGGGGGCGGGGCGGCTCGCCGGTCACGGGGGAAGACTCGTCGGTCACGGGGCCAGATTAGGGCGCCGGCGCCCCCACCGGCCTCTCCTCCGCCGGTACCGGGAGTTCCGCCGTCACCGCGAAGCCGCCCCGGGGCTCCACGCCCGCGGTCAGCGAGCCGCCGGCCGTGAGGAGGCGTTCCGTCAGGCCGGTCAGGCCGGTGCCCGGACCCTGGGTGGGGCCGGCGGCGCCCGTGCCGTTGTCCGTGACGGTGAGCCGTACGCGGTCCGCGCCGCCCGACACCGCGATCTCGCACCGGCTCGCCCCGCTGTGCCGTACGACGTTGGTGACCGCCTCCCGCACCACCCACCCCAGCAGCGCCTCGGCCTGCGGAGGCAGCGGGGGTCCCGAGCGGTGGACCACCGGGTCCACGTCCGCGGCGGCCAGCGCCGAACGGGCCCGGTCCAGCTCGGTCCCCAGGCTGCCCTCCCGGTATCCGGTGACCGCCTCCCGGACCTCGGTCAGCGCCTGACGCCCGACCGCCTCGATGTCGGTGATCTGGGTCAGCGCGGCGTCCAGGTCGCGGTGCGCAAGACGCCGGGCCGCCTCCGACTTGACCACGATCACGGACAGGGTGTGCCCGAGCAGGTCGTGCAGGTCGCGGGAGAACCGCAGCCGCTCCTCCGCCACCGCCCGCGTCGCCAGTTCCTCCCGGGCCGCGCGCAGTTGCCGTACGGCGTCGGACAGGCCCAGGATCGCGGCCGTCACCATCGTCGACAGGAAGGTCCCGTAGGCGATGTTCAGGCCGGTCCAGCCGTCCTTGACGCCGGCCACGACCCCCGCCACGGCCGCCAGCGACCAGCCCCACCGGCCCAGCCACCGGCCGCGCAGCGCCGCGCCCGCCGCGAGGCCCAGCAGCGGGAAGAACAGCAGCCAGCTGCCGCCGTAGGCCAGGGACAGGGCGCAGGTCACCAGCGCCATGGCGGCCAGGGCCAGCCGGGTCGACGGCGACTCGCGCCGCTCCTGGTCGAAGGAGCGGAAGGCCACGTAGATGTAGAGCGAGTTGAAGACCAGCAGCCCCAGGCCGCCGATCCAGGGGTTCGACGTCCGCCCCTGGAAGATGTTGGCCAGGCTGCCGAGGCCCATCAGCAGCCAGGGCAGGAGCGCGAAACCGGTGGGCGGCGGACCGGCGCGCTCCGGCCGCCCGTCCCCCTCCGCCGCCTCCGCCTCCGCCGCCGCCGCCTCCGCCTCCGCCGGCTCGGGCTGCCGCGCCGGCTGCCACGCGTCCAGGCGGCACGAGACCCTGCGCAGCCACCCTCCGGTCCCGGTCATCGCCCTCGGCTCCTCTCCTCGGTCGTTCACGTGCTCAACCGCTTCCCGCGACGCGACGGTAGGACAGGACGGCGTACGCCCCGAACGCCAGCAGCCAGGCCGTCAGTACGAGAATCGCACCCGCCGGGGGCGCGTGCCCCGTGGCGACCGAGGTGCCCAGCTCGGCGAAGCGGTTGGTCGGGGTGTACGAGGACACCGCGCGCAGCCACTCCGGGAACAGCGCCAACGGGAACCACAGCCCGCCCAGGACCGCGAGACCCAGGTTGGCCACCATGTTCGCCGCGCCCGTGGTCTGGCCGGTCAGCCGGTAGCCGTTGCCGAGGCCCAGCAGCGTGAAGGGGACCGAACCCAGCCACAGCAGCAGCGCCAGCGCCGCCCACTGCCAGACGTCCAGCCGTACGCCGTTGACCAGGCCGCCCGCGGCGAGCACGGCCGCGATCGCGGGCAGCACCGTGACCGAGGCGGTCAGCGCGCGGCCCACCACCACCTGGTGCGGCGGCATCGGCGTCACCCGCAGCTGCCGCAGCCAGCCGATCGCCCGGTCCTCGGCGACCCCGCCGCCGGTGTTCAGGGCCGAGCCGACCGCGCCGTACGCCGCCATGCCGACCATCGCCCCGGTCTTCCAGTCGCCCGCGTCGCCGCCCCCGAGGTTGGTGAAGAGGAGGTACATCAGGACCGGCATGGCGATGCCGCCGATGACGAAGCCGGGGTCGCGCAGCGTACGGCGCGTCTCCAGCCGCAGATAGTCCCTCATCGCACCGGCTCCGTCTCGGCAGTGGACCCTGCAGTCGTCGTCAGGGCCAGGAAGGCGTCGTCCAGTGACGCCGGGGCGACCTCCAGGCCGCGGATCGCGCCACGCTCGGCGAGGGCGATCACGGTCGCGTCGGAGTCCTCGGTGCGCAGCAGCGCCCGGTCCCCGCGGATCTCCAGCGCGCGCACGCCGGGCAGCAGCGCCAGGTCGCCGGTGGCCCGGCCGGCCAGGTCGAAGGAGACGCGGCTGCCGCCCGCCGCCCGGCGCAGTTCGTCGCCGGTGCCGTCCGCGACGATCCGCCCCCGGTCGAGGACCAGGATGCGGTCGGCGTGCGCCTCGGCCTCCGCCAGGTAGTGGGTGGAGAAGAGGACGGTGCTGCCGCGCCGCGCGTAGGCCCGCATCGACTCCCAGAAGGTGTGCCGGGCCTCCACGTCCAGGGCCGCCGTGGGTTCGTCGAGGACCAGCAGGCCGGGGTTGCCGGCCAGCGCGATCGCGAACCGCACCCGCTGGGTCTGCCCGCCGGACAGCCGGTCCACGCGACGCCCGGCCAGCCGCTCGATCCCGGCCAGCTCCAGGGCCTGCCCGACCGGCATCGGCGCCGGGTACCGGCCGGCCACGAAGGCGACCAGCTCGCCCACGGTGACCCGGGGCACCGCCCGTGCCTCCTGGAGCATGGCCCCCACCCGGCCCGCGCGCACCGCCCGCTCCGGCTCCCCGCCGAACAGCGCCACCGTGCCCGCGTCGGGCGGGCACAGGCCCAGCAGCAGCGCGATCGCCGTCGATTTGCCCGCGCCGTTGCGGCCGAGCAGCGCGACCGTCTCACCGCGCGCGATCTCCAGGTCCACGCCGTCCACGGCGCGCACGTCGCCGTACGCCTTGGCCGCTCGCGTGAAGGAGACGGCGGACGCGGTGCCTTCTGTCGGTCTCATGCCGGTGACGCTACGGAGCCGGCGGGGGCGGGCGGCAGATGCGGTTGTCCGGAGTCCGGGAGGACAAATGTCACGGGTGACCGGCGTCCCGTACGGTCGTGGCTGCCGGTCGTCCGCCGGTGATCGGCCACGTGACCGGGAGGACAGCCATACCCATCGACGCGGCCACGGCACTCGCCGCACCGCCCCACGTCCGCGAACTCGCCTGGGACCACAAGGACGTCCAGCTCTACCACCTCGGGATCGGCGCCGGCCTGCCCGCCACCTCCCCGCGCGAGCTGCGTTACACGCTGGAGTCCCGGCTGCACGTGCTGCCGAGCTTCGCGACGGTGGCGGGCGGCGGCCCCCCGGGCGTGATCGGCGCGCTGTCCATGCCCGGCGTCGACGTCGATCTCGCCCGTGTCCTGCACGGCGGGCAGCGCCTGCTGACGCACCGGCCCGTCCCGGTGCGCGGCCGGGCGAGCGCGGCCTCGCGCGTCGTCGCCGTGTACGACAAGGGCACGGCGGCCGTCCTCGTGCTGCGCACCGACGTCACCGACGCGGACGGACCGCTGTGGACCGACGAGGCCGAGATCTTCGTACGCGGGGAAGGCGGCTGGGGCGGTGAGCGGGGACCGTCCGGGCGCCCCGCCCCACCGCCGGACACGGAGCCCCACCTGGTGGCCGAACGGCCGGTACGCGAGGACCAGGCGCTGCTCTACCGGCTCTGCGGTGACTGGAACCCGCTGCACGCCGACCCGGAGTTCGCCGCGCGCGCCGGCTTCGACAGGCCCGTCCTGCACGGGCTGTGCACCTACGGCTCCACGCTCAAGTCGGTCGTCGACACGCTGCTGGACGGTGACGTGACCCGGGTGCGCGAGTACCGCACGCGGTTCGTCGGGGTGGTGTACCCGGGGGAGACGCTACGGGTGCGGATGTGGCGGCCCGTGGTGTCGGACGGCGGCCGTTCGGTGCGCGCGGCGGTGAGCGCCGTCGAGCGGGACGACGCCCCGGTCCTCGCCGACACCGTCGGGCGGATCGGATGTCGCTGTCGGGGGCGCGGCGGCCGGCGGTCGGCCGGGGCGGGGGGCGCGGGGGGCGGGGGCGCTGGCCGCGGGGGCGGGGGGCGCGGGGGGCGGGGGCGCTGGCCGCGGCGGGGGCGGCGCGGCCGG
>NZ_JBHXNW010000036.1:0-27271 GCF_042717365.1 Streptomyces sp. NPDC058534 | reverse complement strand
GGGGGGGGGGGGGGGCGCGGGGGGGTGCGGCCCGTCGGGGGGCCCGCCCCCCGGCCCCGCCCCCCCCCGGGGGGCGGGTCGGTTGCCGGTTGTCGGCCCCGTCCGTCGGAGTGACGCACGGGGCCGGAGCCGCTTGCCTGCTTCTTACTGCGTGTGTGTCGTGTTACCGCGTGTGTGTCGTGCCTTGGCGTGCCGTCAGGCCGCCGCCCCGGACTCCCCGGACGGCTTGCGGTGACGGCCCCGCGGGATCGCCGCGGCCTCCTGGCTGGAGACCGGTCCGCGGTGCTTGCCGTGGCCGGTGTCGGTCTTGGAAACGTCGGCGCCGTCGGCCTGCATCGGCTGGGTCGTGCTGGCGTCGTTCATCGGAAGCAATTCACCCCGTCAACATGATCTTTCTTACAGCCGGGCGAGTGTAACCGGCCCCCCTCGACCCGAATCCAGGCGGCCACGCCAACCGGCACTACTTCGTTACAAGCCGCGCCAGCGGGGCCTGTTGCAGGGGTACGGGGCGGGGTGGAGGGGGTGCCTGTTCGTCCTTTCCGTCCGGATTCACGGCAGGCTCCTCGTCCGGCTCGGCGGGCCGGTCCGGAGCCGCGTCCTCCGCATCTCCGGCGCCTCCCGCATCTCCGGTGCCTCCGGCGTCTCCCGCGTCGCCGGCGACTCCCGCTTCTCCCGGGGCCAGCCGTGCCAGGCCGCACGGCAGCTCCGGGGTGGAGCACGGCAGCCGCAGTTCCCCGTCCGGCGTCCACAGTCCGGCTCCCGTCAACCACCCCTCGGGCGCCGGAAGATGACGCACCCGCCGCTCGGCGGGCCGCCACACCCCGACCCAGCTGCCGAACGGGCCGTCCACGCGCAGCGCCACCGCGCAGCGCTCCGGCGTCAGTGCCTGCCCCGGCTGGATCGCGACCGGCGTCACCACGCAGTCCGCCAGCCGCAGGCACTCCGGGAAGCGCACCGGCAGCGTGCTGCCCAGCACCCCCCAGCCGAGCCGGTCCCGCCCCGGCGAGGGTGCGTCCGAACGGATCAGCACCAGCCCGCTGTCGGGGTCGGCCAGCAGTATCCGGTCGTCGCTGTCGGCGGCGATCTGCAGCAGCGGCGACACCTCGCCGCCCCGTTCCAGGTCCACCGCGACCGCCTTCACGCGTCCGCCGGTCTCCCGGTCCAGGGCGAGTATCCGGCCCGCGCGGTCCAGCCAGGCCCCGCCCGAGCAGCGGCCGGGGATCTCGGCCAGCCGCTCCGGCCCGAAGGCACCGCCCGCGACCTGCCACAGCACCGTCGCCCGTGGGCCGACGGCGAGCGCGTACGCCCGCTCGCCGCCCGGCACCGGCGGGAGCAGCCGCAGCCCGGTGGTGTCCGGCGGGCACTCCACCGCGCCGAGCGGCAGCTCCCCGGTGCCCGGTCCGGTCGGGTAGAGCAGCGAGAAGAGGTGCCGTCCGGCCGCGACGCGGTGCACCAGGACCCGCCCGTCGGCCATCGGCTGCACCTCCGTGCCGGGCTCCTCCGGCTGGTTGCCGGGCAGCGGCACCGCGTACGGCTCGGGGCCGTCCAGGGTCCAGCGCTCCGGGTACCAGGAGTCCCCGCGCCGGGCGAGACGCGCGGCGTAGGCGCCCTCCGCGGTGATGCTGCAGCCCGCCCGCGGGGCCCCGCTGTTCCCGGACTCCGCCGAAGGCTCGATCGCACAGACCGTCATCTTTCGGTCACCTCCGGCGACGAAGGTAGTTTTCGCACGCACGGGCGGGGGACCGGTCGCCGTACCCATCACACGTACGTGTGTCACAGGAACGATTCGCCTGAGGGGAGGGAGGGGTGTGTGCTGTGCCGGACCGGGGCGGTGGCGGGGTGCCGCGACGGGTGCAACGGCACAGAACCTCCAGGTAGCCTTGCCTTCGTGCCCCGTCTGTCAGAAGTCATCGCCGCCCTGGAGAACCTGTGGCCCGCCGAGCGGGCCGAGTCCTGGGACGCGGTCGGTACCGTCGTGGGCGAGCCCGGCCAGGAGGTCTCCCGGGTCCTGTTCGCCGTCGACCCCGTCCAGGAGATCGTCGACGAGGCCGTGAAGCTCGGCGCCGACCTGCTCGTCACCCATCACCCGCTCTATCTGCGGGGGACGACGACGGTCGCCGCCTCCACCTTCAAGGGCCGCGTGGTACACACGCTCATCAAGAACGACATCGCCCTGCACGTCGCCCACACCAACGCCGACTCCGCCGACCCGGGCGTCTCCGACGCACTGGCCGGCGCGCTCGACCTGCGTGTCGTACGGCCCCTCGTGCCGGACCCGACCGACCCCGAGGGCCGCCGCGGCCTGGGCAGGGTGTGCGAGCTGGAGCATCCGCTGACCGTCCGCGAGTTCGCCGCCCGGGCCGCCGAGCGGCTGCCCGCCACCGCGCAGGGCCTGCGCGTCGCCGGCGATCCGGAGGCGACCGTCCGCACGGTCGCCGTCAGCGGTGGCTCCGGCGACAGCCTCTTCGACCATGTCCGGGCGGCCGGCGTCGACGCCTTCCTCACCGCGGACCTGCGCCACCACCCGGTCTCCGAGTTCATCGCGGACCGCGCCCAAAGCCCCCTCGCGCTGCTCGACGCGGCGCACTGGGCCACCGAGTGGCCCTGGTGCGAGCTGGCCGCGGCCCAGCTCGACGAGATCTCCGACCGCAACGGCTGGGACCTCAGGGTCCACGTCTCCAAGACGGTCACCGACCCCTGGACCGCCCACGCGGCGTCCGCCCCGACCTCCAACACAATGGGAGCCCCCAACTGAAAGCCGAGCCCGCCGACCAGATCCGAGTCCTCGACGTCCAGGGCCTCGACGTCCGGCTCCAGCAGCTCGCGCACAAGCGCCGGTCGCTGCCCGAGCACGCCGAGATCGAGTCGCTGACCAAGGACCTCACCCAGCTGCGCGACCTGCTCGTGGCCGCGCAGACCGAGGAGAGCGACTGCGCCCGCGAGCAGACCAAGGCCGAGCAGGACGTGGACCAGGTGCGCCAGCGCGCCTCCCGCGACCAGCAGCGCCTGGACTCCGGCGCCGTCACCTCCCCGAAGGACCTGGAGAACCTCCAGCGTGAGATCGCCTCGCTCGCCAAGCGGCAGGGCGACCTGGAGGACATCGTCCTTGAGGTGATGGAGCGCCGTGAGTCCGCGCAGGAGCGGGTCGCCGAGCTGACCGAGCGGGTCGGCTCGGTCCAGGGGAAGATCGACGACGCCACCGCGCGCCGGGACGCGGCCGTCGAGGAGCTGGACGGCGAGGCGGCCTCGGTGACCAAGGAGCGCGAGGTCATCGCGGGCTCGGTCCCCGACGACCTGCTGAAGCTCTACAACAAGCTGCGCGAGCAGCAGGGCGGCGTCGGCGCGGCCAAGCTGTACCAGCGCAGCTGCCAGGGGTGCCGCCAGGAGCTGGCGATCACCGAGCTGAGCGAGATCCGCTCGACGGCGCCCGACACCGTCGTACGCTGCGAGAACTGCCGTCGCATCCTGGTGCGCACGGCCGACTCCGGGCTGTAGGGGCAGGTTCGGTGGCGGCTTCGGTGGAAGCTTCGGCGGCCGGTGCGGTGCGGGAGTTCGTCGTCGAGGCCGACGGCGGGTCGCGGGGCAACCCGGGGCCCGCGGGCTACGGGGCGGTGGTGCTGGACGCGGCGACCGGGGAGTCCCTCGTCGAGGCCGCCGAGTACCTGGGGGTCGTCACGAACAACGTGGCCGAGTACCGGGGGCTGCTGGCCGGACTGCGCGCGGCGAGGGAGCTGGACCCCGACGCGCGCGTGCAGGTACGGATGGACTCCAAGCTCGTCGTCGAGCAGATGTCGGGCCGCTGGAAGATCAAACACCCCGACATGAAGCCGCTGGCGACCGAGGCGGCACGCGTCTTCCCGCCGGGCCGCGTGACCTACGAGTGGATTCCCCGCGCGAACAACAAGCACGCCGACCGCCTGGCCAACGAGGCGATGGACGCGGGCGCGCGCGGCGAGCAGTGGTCACCGGGCGACTCGACGGCGGAACTGGACGCGGGGGGCGGTGCCGGACGCGGGGCGGGGGCCGCCCGTACCGGGGGCGCCCGGAAGACCGGTCCGGCGGGGGCCGACCCCGGGGCCGGCGGCACGGCCGGTGCCGCCGTCGGTGGGCGGGTCGCCCAGGCCGCTCGCACCGGTGCCGAGAGTGTGCCGTCGCCCGGCGCGGACGGGGCCCGTACCGACACCACCGCAGATGCGGACGCCCGCGCTCAGGACGCCGACGCCGACGCCGCCGACGTGCGGGCCGCCAAGACCGTCGCGTCGCCCGGCTGGGGACCCCCCGACATGGGCGCCCCCGCCACCTTCGTACTCCTGCGGCACGGCGAGACGCCCCTGACCCCGCAGAAGCGGTTCTCCGGCAGTGGTGGCAGCGACCCGTCCCTGTCGTCCGTCGGCCGGGAGCAGGCCGAGAGGGTCGCCGCGAGCCTGGCCCGGCGCGGCACGATCCAGGCGGTCGTCGCCTCACCCCTGGCCCGCACCCGCGAGACCGCCGGCATCGTGGCCGCCCGCCTCGGCCTGGAGGTGACGGTCGAGGAGGGCCTGCGGGAGACCGACTTCGGTGCTTGGGAAGGGCTCACCTTCGGCGAGGTGCGCGAGCGGTACCCCGCCGACCTGGACGCCTGGCTGTCCTCCCCGGACGCCCGGCCGACCGGCGGCGGCGAGAGCTTCGCGACGACGGGGGCGCGCGTCGCCGCCACCCGCGACAAGCTGGTCTCGGCCCACGCGGGCCGCACCGTCCTGCTGGTCTCGCACGTGACGCCGATCAAGACGTTCCTGCGGCTCGCCCTGGGCGCCCCGCCCGAGTCGCTGTTCCGGATGGAACTGTCCGCGGCCTCGCTGTCGGCGGTCGCGTACTACGCCGACGGCGGCGCGAGCGTCCGCCTGTTCAACGAGACGTCCCACCTGCGCTGAGCGCCGCCGCCGCACGGGCCAGCGCCTCCACGCGCCCCCAGTCACGGTCGGCCACGGCGTCCTTTGGCAGCATCCAACTGCCCCCGACGCAACCGACGTTGGGCAGCGCCAGGTACTCCGGGGCGGAGCCGGGACCGATGCCGCCGGTCGGGCAGAAACGGGCCTGCGGCAGGGGAGCGGCGAGCGCCTTCAGGTAGGCGGTGCCGCCCGCGGCCTCGGCCGGGAAGAACTTCATCTCCCGCACCCCGCGCTCCAGCAGCGCCACCACCTCCGACGTGGTCGACACCCCCGGCAGGAAGGGCACCCCGGACGCCCGCATCGCGTCCAGCAGGACCTCCGTCCACCCCGGGCTGACCAGGAACCGTGCCCCCGCCGCCACGACCTCCCCGACCTGGCCCGGCGTGATGACCGTGCCCGCGCCGACCACGGCGCCCGGCACCTCGTCGGCGATGGCGCGGATCGCGTCCACCGCCACCGGCGTCCGCAGCGTCACCTCGATCGCGGGCAGCCCGCCGGCGACGAGCGCCCGGGCGAGCGGCACGGCGTCGGCGAGATCGTCGACGACCACGACGGGCACGACGGGTGCGAGGTCCAGCACCGAGGTGGCGGGTGAGGAGGGCAGCGGAGAACTCATGCCCTCATCGTGCCGTCGCAACGCACGACGCGCAACGCACGTTGCGATATGCGCAACGACAGTCGAGGGTGCCTCAGTGGATCTCGTCCACCAGCACGTCCAGCGACCACGGCCGCCCCGCCTTCGCGGGCCCCCCGCCCTCCACCTCGTACCCCAGGTCCCGCAGCGCCTCCACCAGCTCCGCCGGCCCGCCCGGCGCGCTCCCGGACGTCAGCAGGCTGCGGACGATCCGCCCCTTGGTCGCCTTGTTGAAGTGGCTGACCACCTTCCGGGTCGGCGCGTGCAGCACCCGTACGGTCGCCGTCCGCTCGGCGACCCCGCCCTTCGGCTTCCAGGCCGCCGCGTACGCCGACGAGCGCAGGTCCAGTACCAGCCGCTCCCCGGCCGCCTCGGGCAGCACCTCGGCCATCGGCGCCCGCCAGTACGCGCCCAGCGCCCCGAGCCCGGGCAGCCTCACCCCCATCGAGCACCGGTAGGAGGGAATCCGGTCGGTCACCCGCACGGCACCCCACAACCCGGAGAACACCAGCAGCGAACGGGCGGCCCGCCGCTTGGCCGCCGCGTCCAGCGAGGCCAGGTCCAGCGCGTCGTACAGCACACCGGTGTAGATCTCCCCGGCCGGCCGGGCCCCCGCCGTCAACAGCTCCACGTTCTTGGCGACCTCGCCGCGCAGCCCCTCGCTCAGCCCCAGCACCTCGCGGGCCTTCTCCTCGTCCCCGGCGCACAGGTCGACCAGTTCGCCGAGGACGGTCTCGCGGGCCGGGGTCAGCCCCGGCAGCGACAGCGAGTCGGTCTTCAGCGGGGCGCCCCGGCCGGACGCGGCCTTCCCCTCGGACGGCGGCAGCAGGACAAGCACAGGCACTCCTTCGATCCAAGCTCCCGGTCAGGGTACGGCGTGCCCCTCCCGCGCCTGGTTGACGGCCCGCACGAGGCCGCCGACGTCGTCGGCGTGACAGCGCACCACGCGGACCTCGTGCCGCCGCCCGAAGAACGTGACGTGGGTGACGGGCTCGGCGAGTTCGACGGTGACGGACGTCTGCGCGCCCACGGCGAGGTTCAGCTCGCCGTCCTTCGGCTCGTGCGTCGCGCGCAGTTCGCGGCGGACGGAGGCGATCCGCTCCAGCGGTATCCGTACGTCGACGTGGACGGCCCGGCGGATCCGCAGCGCGCCGGCCTCCGGGTCCAGGACGTGCGGTCGGACCACGGACGCCGCGTGCAGCCCGACGATGAACACGATGGTGTACACGTCCAGGACCAGCACCACGTGGTGCACGGTGGGCCAGGCGCGCAGCAGCACGGACATCCCCACGGACTCGACCACGCAGACGAACGCGAAGCCGGACATCGTCGCGCCCTGCCCCCGCGAGTACCCGAAGGCGGCCGAGCCGTCCGCCGTCCCGTGGGTCCGCCGGGTCATCCACAGCCACAGGCTCGCCAGCAGCCGAAGCTCGTGCCGGACCAGGACGTACGGGAGTGAGGTGAGTGACGAGCCCGTCATGACCGCCGCCCCCTCGACACGATCTCCATGGCCTGCCGGATCGCCTCCGCCTGCCCCGGCGCGAAGTCCGCGTACAGGGCACGCAGGATGCTGTGGTCGAAGTCGAGGTCGACGCCCTCCTCGGGCACCAGGTCCGCGGGCATGGACTCGGCGAGCACCCGGGCCGCCTGAGCCACCCTCGGATCGTCGGCGCCGACGTCCACCAGCTCGTCGAGCAGCGCGTACGCCCTGTGCGCCCGCGCCACCGCCTCCGGCGACCCCAGCGCGCCGCGCAGCGAGGCCATCAGCCCCGCCCGCTCCTCCGGGGGCACCGTGCTCTCCAGCGTCGCCAGCATCTCGCGGTCCCGTACGGCCATGGGGGAACCGGAGACGTCCCCCATCCCCGCGAACAGCGCGGCCAGCTCCGGCGAGACCGGCCCCTCGGGCGGCAGCCCGCCCTCCGCCTCCAGCAGGGCCCGCAGCCGCGCCCGGCGCTCCCGGATCGCGGCCTCCTGCCGCGCCAGGTCCGCGTCCAGTTCCTCCAGCACCTCGGCCAGCTCCTTCCCGGCCTCGTCCGCGAGCGCGTCCCGCACCTCGGTGAGCCCGAGCCCCAGCTCGGCCAGCCGCCGGATCCGGGCCAGCACGACGACGTGCCGCAGTGTGTACGACCGATACCCGTTGGCCAGCCGTTCCGGCTCGGGCAGCAGCCCCTGGTGGTGGTAGTGCCGCACGGTCCGCGTGGTGACGCCGACGGCGTCGGCGAGTTCTCCGATCCGCATGCTCCCAGTAGAAACGTTGACGTTGCGACAGGGTCAAGCGCGGCGGGTCCGGCTTCTGACGGTGAGCGTGATCGTGTGCCACGATCGAGGGAACGGTTCCCGATCTCTCGGACAGGTGATCAGTCCATGTCCCAGTCTGGCGAGCGACCGAAGGAGGGGCGTGACATGACTGCCATGGCCCATGAGCCGCTGACCCAGGCGGATGTCCTGCTGGAGGGGTTCCTCGCCCTGGACACGCCGGAAGGCTTCCGGGCAGAGTTGATCGAGGGGGAGATCGTTGTGACGCCGCCGCCGGACGGGGATCACGAGGACTACATCGGGTTGATCGTGACCCAGGTGATCAAGAAGTCCCGAACCGACATGCAGTTCTCCGGGAACAAGGGCCTGAAGCTCAGGGGCGGACTCGACCTTCCGATGGACCACGTCATCCCCGACGGCACCTTTGCTCCCAAGGACCTGCGCCTGTATCGCGGCGCGGATCCCTGGATGGCCTGCCAGGGCGTCACCATGGTCCTGGAGGTGACGTCCAGCAAGCCCCGGGTCGACCGCGAGGCCAAGCGCCGCTGCTACGCCGGTGGCGGCATCCCCCTCTACCTGCTCGTCGACCGGCAGGCGTCCTCGATCACGCTGTTCAGCACCCCGGAGAAGATCGACCACCGCGACGACTACCGAGAGCACTGCACCCGCCCCCTGGGCAAGCAGCTCGCTCTCCCCGCCCCCTTCTCCTTCGACCTGGACACCACCGACTTCCTCTGAGGCCGTCCGGATGTCACCTCCGCGCCCGGTACCATGGTCGACACGGCAGACGAGCCGGGCGGGCGGCCGCGTGGAGTCCCTCACGGGACTTCCCGAGGAACGTCCGGGCTCCACAGGGCAGGGTGATGGCTAACGGCCACCCGGGGTGACCCGCGGGACAGTGCCACAGAAAACAGACCGCCGGGGACTTCGGCCCCCGGTAAGGGTGAAACGGTGGTGTAAGAGACCACCAGTGCCCAGGGCGACCTGGGCAGCTAGGTAAACCCCACCCGGAGCAAGGTCAAGAGGGGACGCCTTCTCGAAAGAGGGGGCTCCCTGCGCGGACGCGTGAGGGCTGCCCGCCCGAGTCCGCGGGTAGACCGCTGGAGGCCGGTGGCAACGCCGGCCCTAGATGGATGGCCGTCGCCGGAGGGCCCGCGAGGACCCTCCGGAACAGAACCCGGCGTACAGCCCGACTCGTCTGCCGCTCCCGCGTCGCGGGATCAGCCCTCGCGCCCCGTCGCCGCCACGGTCACGCCGAGGCCGATCATCGTGAGCCCGCCGGCTCCGCCCACCAGGGAGAGCCGCCGGGGTGAGCGGGCGAACCAGTCCCGTCCGGTCGACGCGGCGAGGCCCCACAGGCTGTCGCAGGCCACCGCGATGATGTTGAAGACCAGCCCGAGCAGCAGCATCTGGACCATGACGTGTCCCTGCGTGCGGTCGACGAACTGCGGGAGTACGGCGGCGAAGAACACGATGGTCTTGGGGTTGGCCACACCGACCGCGAACCCCTCCCACAGCGTGCGCAGCCCGCCCCGCGACGGCTCGCCCCCCGTGAACGCCGCCCGCAGGGCACCGCGTTGCCGCCACGCCCTGACACCCAGGTACACCAGGTAGGCGGCACCGGCCAGCTTCAGCGCGGTGAAGACAAGGACGGAACGCTCCACGACCGACCCGACCCCGAGGGCCACGGCCACGACGAGCAGGTAGGCGCCCAGCGTGTTCCCCACGACCGTGGTCAGCGCGGTGCGGCGGCCCTGGGCCAGCGCCCGGCCGATCACGAACAGGACGCTGGGCCCGGGGACCACGATCAGCAGGAACGACACGGCCGCGAAGGCGAGCAGACGCTCGGCAGACACCATGCCGCCCATCGAAGCACGGCCGGGATCGCTTCTCAGCTCGATATTTTCGCCGTGTCGAAACTTTCGTTCAGTCTGCTCGTCATTTCTGATCTGATGCGGGGCCTCTGAGTTCTGGCTGTATCTATGCCCTGCCTGCACGGCACCTTTAGTCTCGAAGGTTTCGAAATTCTCGCCGAAACTATTGACGCTCGTCGTGTACAGGCCAACACTGGCGCCGTCCCCGAACCTTCAGGCGTGAGGAGCTCGCATGCGTTCCCTTGTTTCCGGGGTGGCCGTCGCCGTGTTGGCCGTCGCCGGTACCGTCACCGGTGCCGCCCCCTCGCAGGCCGCCGTCTGCAACGGCTACGTCGGGCTCACCTTCGACGACGGGCCCTCCGGCACGACCCGGGCCCTGCTCAACGCGCTCAAGCAGAACGGGCTGCGGGCCACCATGTTCGACCAGGGGCAGTACGCCGCCCAGAACCCGTCCCTGGTCCGGGCCCAGGTCGACGCGGGGATGTGGGTGGCCAACCACAGCTACACCCACCCGCACATGACCCAACTGAGCCAGGCCCAGATGGACTCGGAGATCTCCAGGACCCAACAGGCCGTCGCCAACGCGGGCGGCGGGACGCCCAAGCTGTTCCGGCCGCCGTACGGCGAGACCAACGCGACACTCCGGTCGGTCGCGGCCAAGTACGGGCTGACCGAGGTGATCTGGGACGTCGACTCGCAGGACTGGAACAACGCCAGCACCGACGCGATCGTGCGGGCCGTCTCCCGGCTGGGCGACGGACAGGTCATCCTCATGCACGACTGGCCGGCCAACACGCTCGCCGCCGTCCCGCGCATCGCGCAGACCCTGGCGGGCAAGGGCCTGTGCTCCGGCATGATCTCGCCGCGGACCGGCCGTGCGGTCGCCCCGGGCTGAGCGCGCCGGGCCCGCGCGGAGAAATGGACGTGCGGGTCTCCGGGCAGGTGGGATACGGTCCCACCTGTTCGAAGGGGGGCCAGACATGGCGAAGTTGAACCAGATCATCGCGGTCGAGAAGGGCGTCAAGAGCAAGTCGCTCCAGGACGTCACCGCCGCGCACCAGAAGGTGCAGAAGCCCGCGCTGCTGGCCGGGATCTCGCGCACGTACCAGCCGAAGGACGAGGAGGGCGAGCAGTTGCCGCCCGAGTCGACGCGGGTGCAGGTGCGGGCCGAGGAGGTGCTGCGCGAGATGGGCTCCTCGCTGACGCGGCTGTTCGACGTGACCGCGACCAAGGACTGGGCGAACTGCTCGGCCCGCGCGGACGTCACCGTCGACGGGCGGACGGTCGTCGCCGACGTTCCGGTCAGCTACCTGCTCTTCCTGGAGAAGCAGCTCACCGATCTGCACGCCTTCGTGAAGAAGCTGCCGACGCTCGACGCCGCCGAGGCGTGGGCGCAGGACCCGTCCACGGACTGGTGGAAGACGGACCCGGTCCGCACCATCCGGACGAAGAAGGTCCCGCGCAACCACGTGAAGGCGGAGGCGACGGAGAAGCACCCGGCGCAGGTCGAGGTGTACTACGAGGACGTGCCGATCGGGTACTGGACGACCGTGAAGTTCTCCGGCGCGCTGCCGGCGCGGCGGGTGAACGAGTTGCTGGGGCGGGTCGAGAAGCTCCAGCAGGCCGTCAAGTTCGCCCGGGAGGAGGCCAACGGCGCCGAGGTCACCGACCAGCGGGTCGGCGACGCGGTGTTCGGCTACCTGTTCGACTGAGGCCCCTCGCGGGCCCCCGTACGGGTAGCCTCCACAGATGCCCTCGCGTGCGAGCGCGGGGGTGCGCAAGCTGAAACTGACGTTCAGCCTGAAGAGGCGCGGCGCGCCGACAGTGCGTCCGTGCCGTCAATCTCAGACTCTCGCTCCAGCTTCAGCATCGCCGCCGATCACCGGAGCGACAAGGCCGGACGACCGCCGTCGGATGCGAGTTCGAATCTCGTCTGCACCGCTTCCTGGTGCGGTAGTTCAAAGGAAGAACACGACGGCCTGACGACTGATCCGTCCTTTCACAGGACTCCGGTGTGCGCATCAGGTGGCATCCCCAGGGGCCCGGGAGCAGGCTACGCTCCCGGGCTCCGCCACGTCAGGATTCGGTGGTACCGCGTGGCCGGCCCGCCACCCGTGCCAGATGGCGGCCGAAGACGTCCCGTGCCTCGGGTGTCAGGGTCCGCAGCGCCACCATCGCCGTGATCACCACGTCGCACAGTTCCGCTTCGACGTCCTTCCAGGTGTGGGTGACGCCCTTGCGCGGGTTCTGGCCGGTCGCGCCGATCACCGCCTCGGCGACCTCCCCGACCTCCTCCGACAGCTTCAGCATGCGCAGCAGCAGGCCCTCCCGGCCGCCGACGGGCTGGTCCGCCTCCAGCCACTTGCACAGGTCGTCGATGGTGTCCCAGAGGTGGTCGGGCGGGGAGTCGGTCCGGCGTCAGTGCGGCGTCAGTCGAACAGGGGCTCCTGCTCGCCCTCGGTCGCCTTCCGCACCCGTTTGTTGCGGGCGCCGACGACCACCGCCGTGGCCGCCGCCGTCGCCGCGAGGGCGGCCGGGACCATCCAGTTGCGGTTGACCGCGTGGCCGAGGGCGTGGTCGAGGGAGAGGCGGCCCGGGCCCGCGACCGCGAGGCCGGCGGCCGTCAGGGCGAGGGACGCCGCGTACTCGTAACCGCCGGCCTGGGCGAAGAAGCCGTTCGGGGCGTGCACCGCCGCCGCGCCCACCATCGCGCCGGCCGCCGCGGCACCCGCGGCCGGGGTGGCCAGGCCCAGCGCCAGCAGCGTCCCGCCGCCCGCCTCCGCGAGGCCGGCCATGACCGCGCTGGTCCGGCCGGGCTCGTAGCCCATGGCCTCCATGGCCTGGCCGGTCCCCTCGATGCCGCCACCGCCGAACCAGCCGAGCAGCTTCTGCGCCCCGTGCGCGGCCAGCACGCCGCCGGTACCCAGTCGGAGCAGCAGCAGGCCCAGATCGCGCCGGTCGTAACAGTTCACGTCGACTCCCTCGCAGACGGCGGCGGCTCACACCCCACCACCGTCTCCCGGGTGTCTCGCGCGGGCCCGTCGCGGGCGCCGTTCGGGTGGTGGACCGGTGGCCGACCGGTGGCGGACCGGTGGCGGGGGCGCCGGGCCGGTGTGACGCTGGCCGGCATGACGATTCAGACCACGCGACTCAGCGACCCGGCCGTCCGCGGCTTCGTCGCCGCCGTCAACGCCCACGACCGCGAGGCCTTCCTCGCGCTGCTCGCGCCGGACGCCACCATGGCCGACGACGGAGCCGACCGGGACCTCGCCGAGTGGATCGACCAGGAGATCTTCTCCTCCAACGGCCACATGGAGGTCGACAACGAGTCGAACCGCGGTCGCGCCCTCATCGCCCGCTACCGCAACGACACCTGGGGCGAGATGCGTACGCGGTGGGACTTCACCGTGAACGAGGAGGGCCGCATCGCGCGGTTCGAGACCGGGCAGGCGTAGCGACGGCGGCGGCCCCACGGCGGATGTACGCGGCAGCCGTCCGCCCACCGGTGCGTATCCCGCGGTCCCACGCGGGATCCACCCCCAGCCGGTGCGGCGGGACGGCTGCGCCTCCCCCCTCGGCGGTGGTGCGCCCGGCGCGCGCCCTCAGCCGCGCCCCACGTACGGCATCGCCGTCGCCATGACCGTCGCGAACTGCACGTTCGCCTCCAGCGGCAGCTCAGCCATGTGCCGCACCGTGCGCGCCACGTCGGCCACGTCCATCACCGGCTCGGGTGCCGTGTCCCCGTTGGCCTGGAGCGCGCCGGTCTGCATCCCGGCCGTCATGTCGGTGGCCGCGTTGCCGATGTCGATCTGGCCGACCGCGATGCCGTAGGGTCGGCCGTCCAGCGACAGTGACTTGGTCAGGCCCGTCAGTGCGTGCTTGGTCGCGGTGTACGCCACCGAGTGCGGGCGCGGCGTGTGCGCCGAGATCGAGCCGTTGTTGATGATCCGGCCGCCATGGGGGTACCTCCCACGCCGTTCAGGCAGTGGGGGAGGGTCCTGCTCCTTCATCTGCCGGTACGCCGCCTGCGCGCACAGGAACGCGCCGTTGAGGTTGGTGTCCACCACGTGCCGCCAGGCCTCGTAGGGCAGTTCCTCGACCGGCACACCGCCCGGGCCGAACGTCCCGGCGTTGTTGAACAGCAGGTCCAGGCGTCCGAAGCGGTCGCGTACGGCGGCGAACAGGGCCGCCACGTCGTCCGGGCGTGACACGTCGGCGCGGACGGGCAGCGCCACGGCGCCCGCCGGGGCCAGCGCCGCCGTCTCCTCCAGGGTCTCGACGCGGCGGCCGGCCAGCGCCACCGCCCAGCCCGCGGTGAGCAGTTCCACGGCGACCGCCCGGCCGATGCCGGAACCGGCGCCCGTGACGACGGCGATCTGCTGCGCGCCGACGGTTTCCTCGTCGGTGGTTCTCACGGAGTTCATGAGTCGGCAGCGTACGGGCCCCGGATCATGCGGACCTCACCCTCCCGACATGGGGTCGCCATGTCCGCGCCAAGCGAGTGTCGTTCCCGGACCGTCGAATGCCCCTTGCAACCACCGCAAGGGGAGGAACGGATGACACCCGCGAACCAGCACCCCCAGTCCCAGCCCTCGCACGCGCCCGAACTCCGCGCCGCCGCCCGCCACCTGGGCCGCCGTCGCTTCCTGACCGTCACCGGCGCGGCCGCCGCGCTCGCCTTCTCCGTGAACCTGCCGGCCGCCGGCACCGCGAGCGCCGCCGAACTGGACGCCGCGCGGCTCACCGACGACCCCTTCACGCTCGGCGTCGCCTCGGGCGACCCGCAGTCCGACTCCGTCCTGCTGTGGACCCGCCTGGCCCCCGTCCCGTACCAGGCCGACAGCGGGCTGCCCGCGAAACGCGTCGAGGTGGGCTGGGAGGTGGCCCTGGACGAACGGTTCCGCCGCGTCGTCAGAAGGGGCACGGTCACCGCCCACCCCGAGTTCCACCACACCGTGCACGTCGAGGTCGACCACCTCGCGCCCGGCCACGTCTACTTCTACCGCTTCCGCGCCGGCCGCTGGGTCAGCCCGGCCGGCCGCACCCGCACCGCGCCCTCGCGGTACAGCCGGGTCTCCGACCTCACCTTCGGCATCGTCTCCTGCCAGAAGTACGACGAGGGGTACTACAGCGCGTACCAGCACCTGGCCCAGGAGGACGTGGATGTCGTCTTCCACCTCGGCGACTATCTGTACGAGTACGCCGTCAACGACGTCGGCGGCCAACGCGCCTACCCCGCGGGCACCCTGCCCGGCCTCCTCAACCGCGAGACCGTGACCCTGGAGGACTACCGGCTGCGGTACGCCCTCTACAAGTCGGACCCCGACCTGCGGGCCGCGCACGCCGCCCACCCCTTCGTCGTCACCTGGGACGACCACGAGACCGAGAACAACTACGCGGACGACACCCCGGAGAACAGCGTCCCGCCGGAGGAGTTCCTCATCCGTCGGGCCGCCGCCTACCGGGCGTACTGGGAGAACATGCCGCTGCGCCGGCCCCAGCTCCCCGACGGCCCGGACCTCAAGCTGTACCGCCGCCTGCACTGGGGCCGGCTGGCCCAGTTCGACGTGCTCGACACCCGCCAGTACCGCTCCAACCAGGCCTACGGCGACGGCTGGCAGTTCTCCGGACCGGAGTCCGAGGACCCCTCGCGCACGCTGACCGGCGACGCCCAGGAACGCTGGCTGCTCAACGGATGGCGCCGGTCGAACGCCGTGTGGAACGTGCTGCCCCAGCAGGTCACCTTCGCCCGCCGGTACAACTCCACCACCCTGCCGT
Source organism: Streptomyces sp. NPDC058534 (assembly GCF_042717365.1). Lineage (NCBI taxonomy): Bacteria > Bacillati > Actinomycetota > Actinomycetes > Kitasatosporales > Streptomycetaceae > Streptomyces > Streptomyces sp. NPDC058534. The sequence continues at coordinate 11,801 of NZ_JBHXNW010000036.1, read as the reverse complement.
CCAAGGTCTCCATGGACTCCTGGGACGGCTACCCGGCCTCCCGCGAGCGGGTGCTGGCCGGCGCGCAGGCCGCCGGGATCGAGAACCTGATGGTGCTCACCGGCGACGTGCACGTCTCCTACGGCTTCGACATCAAGCGCGACTTCGACGACCCCGGCTCCCGCACCCTGGGCACCGAGATCGTCACCACCTCCGTCACCAGCGGCCGCGACGGCTCGGAGAAGCCCGCCAACTGGGACACCCTCATGGCCGCCAACCCGCACCTGAAGTTCTTCAACGGGCGGCGCGGCTACGCGAAGGTGTCGCTCGGCCGGGAACTGGCGCGCGCCGACTTCAAGACGGTGTCCCACGTGACCACGCAGGGCGCGCCGCTCACCACCGCCGGGTCCTTCGTGACGGAGGTGGGGGAGCAGGGGCTCAAGCCGGCGTGACCTCCCGCTCCTCGCCGGGATAGCGGACGCCGACGCGCTCACGGATCGTGTCGAGCGTCCGCATCACGGCCAGCGTGCCGTCGAGCGGCACCAGCGGCGACTCCGTCTCCCCGGCCCGCAGCGCCCGCATCACCTCGCGGGCCTCGTGCTGGAGGCTGGCCCGGGGACCGTCGGCCGGATCGGCCCGGAACTCCTCCGGGTCCCTGCCGTCCCGGTGCAGGACGAAATGGTCCGGGAAGAAGAAGCCGTACGGGACGTCGACGCGGCCCCGGGAGCCGGTGACCGAGGCGGAGTTGGGCGTGCCGCCGATGATGGAGCAGTGCACCGAGGCGAGCGCGCCGCTCCCGTAGGAGAGCAGGGCGCCCGTCTGGAGGTCGACGCCCTCGTCCGAGAGCACCGACCGCGCGACGACGTCCGACGGTTCACCGAGCAGCAGCTGCGCGAACGACACCGGGTAGACGCCCAGGTCCAGCAGCGCGCCGCCGCCCTGTGCCGGGTCGCGCAGACGGTGGGTGGGTGGGAAGGGGCCCGCCAGTCCGAAGTCCGCGTGGACGCTGCGGATCTCGCCGATCGCGCCGTCGGCGACGAGTGCCTTCAGGCGTCGTACCAGCGGGTTGCAGTACATCCACATCGCTTCCATGAGGAAGACCCCGCGCTGCCGGGCGAGCGCGACCAGTTCCTCCGCCTCGCGCGCGTTCAGCGTGAACGGCTTCTCGCAGAGCACGTTCCGTCCCGCCTCCAGGCACAGGCCGGCGGCCGTCCGGTGCGCCGAGTGCGGGGTGGCGACGTACACCACGTCGACGTCCTCGTCGCGCGCCAGCGTCTCCCAGTCGCCGTACGCCCGCGGTATCCCGAACCGCTCCGCGAACGCCCGCGCCGACGCCTCGGTCCGCGAGGCCACCGCCACGACCTCCGCGTCCGGCAGATCGACCAGATCCGCCGTGAACGTCGCCGCCATCCCGCCGGTCGCCAGAATCCCCCAGCGCACCTTCTGCCCGGTCACCGCTGACACGCTGCCCCACCCTCGCTCAGGTCGTTCGAGTCTGTTCGTTCACGTGCGTACGAGCTGAGAGCATAGGTGGCGGATCTGTAGGAGAGGGAGGGGCACATGCCCGAGCGCGGGCCGTCCATATCGTACGAACCGACCGACATCACGAGCCCCGGAACGGGGCCGGCCGTCCACTCGCTGCGTGCCGCCCGCCGCACCGGGCTGCTCGTCACACTCATCCTCGGCAGCCTGACCGCGACCCCGCCGCTGGCGATGGACATGTACCTCCCCTCGCTCCCGGAGGTCACCCGGTCCCTGAACGCGCCCGCCGCGACCGTCCAGCTCACCCTCACCGCCTGCCTGGCCGGCATGGCCCTCGGCCAGCTCGTCGTCGGACCGATGAGCGACAAGTGGGGACGCCGGCGGCCGCTGCTCGCGGGACTCGCCGTCTACGTCGTCGCCACCGCCCTGTGCGCGCTCGCGCCCACCGTCGAACTCCTCGTCGCCTTCCGGCTGATCCAGGGGCTCGCGGGCGCCGCCGGGATCGTCATCGCCCGGGCCGTGGTCCGCGACCTGTACGACGGTGTGGCCATGGCCCGCTTCTTCTCCACCCTCATGCTGATCTCCGGCGTCGCGCCGATCGTGGCGCCGCTCATCGGCGGGCAGATCCTGCGGGTGACGGACTGGCGGGGTGTGTTCGTCGTACTCGTCGTGGTCGGGGTGGTGCTGGGCGCCGTGGTGTGGGCCAAGCTGCCCGAGACGCTGCCGGAGGCCGAGCGGCACGCGGGCGGGGTCGGTGACACCCTGCGCGCGATGCGCGGGCTGCTCGCCGACCGCGCCTTCACCGGCTACATGCTCGCGGGCAGCTTCGCCTTCGCGTCCCTGTTCGCCTACGTCGCCGCGTCGCCGTTCGTCATCCAGGAGATCTACGGCGCCTCCGCGCAGACCTTCAGCCTGCTGTTCGGGCTCAACTCCATCGGCCTCGTCGTCGTCGGGCAGATCAACGGCAAGATCCTCGTCGGACGGGTCCGGCTGGACCGGGTGCTGGGCGTCGGCCTCGTCGTCGTGATCGCCGCCGCGACCGCACTGCTGCTGATGTCCCTGGGCGTCTTCGGCGAGGTCGGGCTCGTGCCGGTCGCCGCCGCGCTGTTCGTGCTGATGTCCGCGATGGGTATCAGCCTGCCGAACACCCAGGCGCTCGCGTTGATGCGGGTGAAGAAGTCGGCCGGCTCCGCGTCCGCGCTGCTCGGCACGTCCTCCTTCCTCGTCGGCGCCGTCGCCTCCCCGCTGGTCGGGATCGGGGGCGAGGACACCGCCCTGCCGATGGCCGTCGTCCAGCTGACGGCGGCGGTGCTGGCGCTCGGCTTCCTCGTGGGCATGTGCCGTCCCTCGGCGGGGCGTGCGTCAGGGCAGGGGGCCGCGAGTGGGCAGGGAGCGGAGAACTGAGCGCTCCGAGACTGCGCAGTGACAGCCCTGAGCGGGCCGGACTCGATCCCGGGCAGCTCCGTCGTGTCGTCGCCGACGTGCACGATCTCACCGCCGGTGAGCGGCCCTGGGCGGCGGGTGCCGTCGTGGCCGTCGGGCGCGGGCCCGTGCTCGCCGTCGAGGAGGCGGCGGGGTGGGCCGTGCGGTACGCCTCCTACGACCCGCACACCGATCGCGGGGTGGAGCTGCCGGAGGGGGAGCGGGTGCCGATGAGCGTGGGGACGCCGTTCGACCTGGCGTCCCTCACGAAGCTGTTCACCTCGGTCGCCGCGGTGCAGCAGATCGAGCGGGGCACGCTCGGCATCGACGCCGAGGTGGGCGCGTACCTGCCGGACTTCCGGGGCGCCGCCGAGCACCGGGTCACCGTGCGGCAGCTGCTCACGCACACCTCCGGGCTGCGGCCCGAACTCCCGCTGTACGACTGCGCCGACGACGCGGAGCGGCTGGCGCTGCTGCGGGCGGAGCCGCCGGTGGGGGTGCCGGGTACGTACTGCTACTCCGACCTGAACATGCTGCTCCTCCAGCAGGTGCTGGAGCGCATCACCGGGCACGGCCTCGACGTCCTCGTCCGGGACGGGATCACCCGGCCGCTGGGCATGACGGCGACGGGCTTCGGGCCGTGCCCGGGGGCGGCGGCTACGGAGGACCAGCGGCGGCCGTGGGGGAAGGCCGACCGGGGGATGCTGCGGGGGGTCGTCCACGACGAGAACGCGTGGGCGCTGGGCGGGGTGGCCGGGCACGCGGGGCTGTTCTCGACGGGGCGGGACCTCGCGGTCTTCTGCCGGGCGGTGCTCGGGGGCGGGGCGTACGGGCCTGCCCGCATCCTCGGTCCCGACTTCGTGGAGCTGCTGCTCGCGGAGCCGGGGCTGGGGTTCGCCCTCGACCAGGCGTGGTTCATGGGGGAGCTGGCGGGGCGCGGGGCGGCGGGGCACACCGGGTTCACCGGGACGATGCTGGTCCTGGACCGGGCGACGGACACGTTCGCGATCCTCCTCGCGAACACGGTCCATCCCCGCCGGCGGGGGGTGGCCAACGGGCCCCGGGCGGGGGTGTGCACGCGGGTGGCTCGGGCGGTGCGGGTGTGACGATGCGGGATGCCTGCGGCGCCTGTGCGGGTTCGGTGGGGGTGCGCGTAGCGCGTTGCGGTCGGTGGTGGGTCGGGGCCGCGCCGGGGGGTGTCCGTCCTCGGAACGGCGCGGAATCGGCCACTTACAGAGGCGCGGGACGTTGACGCGCCAACCGCTGCGGGCGGACACCCCCCGACACGACCCCTCCTCGCCGTACGCGGCTCTCCCTCCCTAGCAGGCAGTCGTGCCGCTGGGGCGGCACCCGTCCCAAAGAGAGCGGCACCCGGCGAGCGCCGGGTCGCGTCACCCACCCGCGGTTCACGCCCATGCCGGGTGCCACGTGGACGCCGGCCCGCGGCACCCGGCCCCCCGGCCCAGCCCGCGCCGCGCCTCGTAGAATCGTCGCGTGAACGACCCCGCCGACATCCTGCGTGCCGCCCTCGCCGATCTCGTCGACGGGCTGCCGCCGCGGCAGGCCGCGCAGGCCGTGGAGCGGCTGATCGGGAAGTACCGGGGGGACACCCCGACCGACGCCCCCATCCTCCGCGACCGGGCCGACGTCGTCGCCTACGCCGCCTACCGCATGCCCGCCACCTTCGCCGCCGTACGTTCCGCGCTGGCCGCGTTCGCGGATGCCGTGCCGGGATGGGTGCCCGGCAGCCACGTGGACGTGGGCGGCGGCACCGGTGCCGCGACCTGGGCCGTCAGCGACACCTGGGACGGCAGCCGCCCGGTGACCGTGCTGGACTGGGCGGAGCCCGCCCTCGCCCTCGGCCGGGAGATCGCCGCCTCCCACCCCGCCCTGCGCGACGTACGCTGGCAGCGCTCCCGGATCGGAGCGGCGCTCACCGTCGAGCCCGCCGATCTCGTCACCGTGTCCTACGTGCTCAACGAGCTGACCCCCGCGGATCGCACCGCCCTCGTCGACGCCACCGCCGGCGCCGCCCAGGCCGTCGTGATCGTGGAGGCCGGCACCCCGGCCGGGTACGCCCGCGTCATCGAGGCCCGCGACCGGCTGATCGCCGCCGGGTTCCACGTCGCCGCGCCCTGCCCGCACAGCGCCGCCTGCCCCATCGTGCCCGGCACGGACTGGTGCCACTTCGCGGCGCGGGTCAGCCGTTCCTCCCTGCACCGGCAGGTCAAGAGCGGGTCCCTCGCCTACGAGGACGAGAAGTTCAGCTACGTCGCCGCCACCCGGCTCCCGGTCTCCCCGGCCCCCTCCCGCGTGGTCCGGCGGCCGCAGATCCGCAAGGGCCAGGTACTGCTCGACCTGTGCGAGCCGGACGAGCGGCTGGAGCGGCGGACCGTCACCAAACGGCACGGCGACCTGTACAAGGCGGCACGGGACGCGGCCTGGGGAGATGCCTGGCCGGGAGCGGCGGGCGGCAACCCCGCGAACGAGTAGGGTCGTTGGACCGACGATCCGGAAGTGGGGCCCGTGGAAGAGCGAGAGTGCCGCGCCCTGCGAGTCGTGATCGCCGAGGGACTGGACGTGGTCGCTATCGCGGACAACGGCGAGGCGGTGCTCCACGCCATCGACGAGCACCGGCCCGACGTGGCCGTCCTGGACGTGCGGATGCCGCCCACGCACACCGACGAGGGCGTCCGTGCCGCCGTCGAGGCGCGGCGGCGGCGTCCCGGCCTGGCGGTGCTGGTGCTGTCCGCCTACGTCGAGCAGTCCTTCGCCACCGATCTGCTGACCGGCGGCGTGGGAGGTCTCGGCTATCTGCTCAAGGAACGGGTCGGACGGGTCGAGGAGTTCATGGCGGCGCTGCGGCGGGTCGCGGGCGGCGGTACCGCCATCGATCCGGAGGTCGTCGCCCAGTTGTTCACCCGCAGTCGGCAGGACACCCGGCTCGAACGCCAAGCTCGGCCTCTCCCCTGCCGACCAGGTCGACCGGCGTGTGGCCGCCGTCCTCCACTACCTGGAGAACGCGCAGCCACACTGACCGGCCCCGACCTCACGACGCCTCGTCGGTACCGTCCCTCTCCTGCCGGGACTGCCGTCGCTCCTGGAGTTTGCGCAGCAGCTCCCGTTTCTGTTCCTGCGGGCTCGGGGCACCGCCCGCCCTGCCGGACCGGTCGCCGCCGCGCAGGGCGTCGCGGCCGAGCTTCCGGCGGGTGCCGCCGACGCCCAGCATGTTTCCTGCTCCACCTCGGGACATGGGGTCTCCTCCTGATCATCGCCGGTGACACGAGACGGTTCGTCTCGAATCTCGTCCATTCACTGTCCAGCGAGACGGGACGTCTTGTCAACCTGATAAATTCGAGCCATGGCCGCTCAGAAACCCGCTCACGCCCCGACCCCCGCCCCCGACAAGCCGCTCCCCGACGCCACCCGGCGCAGCCAGCGCTCCCGTCAGGCCATCTACGACGCCGCCCTCGCCCTCGTCGGGGAGGTCGGCTACCCCAAGACCACCATCGAGGGCATCGCCGCCCGCGCCGGCGTCGGCAAGCAGACGATCTACCGCTGGTGGTCCTCCAAGGCGGACGTCCTGCTGGAGGCCTTCCTCGACCTGGGCGACCGCGCCGCGCGGGCCGCGGGGGCCACGGGGGCCGAGGGGCAGGCGACGTACGCCATCCCGGACACCGGTGATCTCGCCGCCGATCTCAAGGGCGTACTGCGCCTCACCGTCGACCAACTGCGGGACCCGCAGTACGAGGGCCCCTCCCGTGCCCTGGCCGCGGAGGGCCTCGTCGACGAGCAGCTCGGCCGGCGGTTCGTCGCCAAGCTCCTGGAGCCCTCGCTCCAGCTCTACGTCGACCGGCTGCGGTCCGCTCAGGCCGCCGGCCAGGTGCGGCCGGAGATCGACCCCCGCATCGGACTGGAACTCTTCGTCTCCCCGCTCGCCCAGCGCTGGCTCCAGCACACCGCGCCGATCTCCTGCGAGTACACCGACACGCTCGTCGACTACGCCCTGCACGGGCTCGCTCCGCGCTGACCGGACGCTGACCGAAACACGCTGCCCGTACGAGCCTGACCAGGGGAGTTTGTCCCTTCGCGACCCCGAAGCGCGGAATGGTGCGACCATAGGGCATGCTGGTGCGCACGACGGCGAGGCAAGGGGTTAGATGAGCGCGGAGTTCGGCGGTCGGAGCGGTCTGCAGGGCAAACTCTCCTCGTGGCTGCGCGGACGCCGCCCCAAGGAGGCCGCCGGTGACGGTGGCCGGGAGGTCCTGCTGCTCGCCGCCGCCGGTGCGGGACTGCCCCTGGCGCCCGCCGCGCACCCCGCCGGATACCGTTGCTCCTGCGACCGCGTCGGCTGTCCCACCCCGGCGCGGCACCCGGTGTCCTTCGCCTGGCAGACGCAGTCCACCACCGACCGGTCGCAGATCGAGCGCTGGGCCCGGCATCAGCCCGAGGCCAACTTCATCACCGCGACCGGCATGGTCCACGACGTCCTCGACGTGCCCCTGGAGGCCGGTCGCGAAGCGGTCCGGCGACTGCTGGACGCCGGCATCGAGGTCGGCCCGGTCGCCGAGAGCGACGACGGCCGCATGCTGCTGTTCACCCTCACCCGCGGCACCCCCGAGGACGAGGACGAGTGGTGGCCCTGCGAGCTGGACTGCCACCCCGAGACGATGGACGAGCATCCCGGGCTGCGCTGGCACTGCCGTGGATCGTATGTGTTGGTACCGCCCGCCCGGCTGCCCGGCGAGGACCGCACCGTGCGCTGGGTGCGCGGGCCCGAGCATCCGCTGCCGGACCCGCTGACCCTGCTGGAGACCCTCACCGACGCCTGTGCCCGGCACGTCGGCGAGGAGAGCGACCACGTGGGCACGGCCTGGCCGCTGCGTCACTGAGCCCGGTGACCCGGTGACCCGGTGACCCGGTGACCGGCCGGCGGGGCTACTCGCCCTTCGCCGACGTCAGCCCCTGCACGCGGCCCAGGACCGACACCTTCCCGTCCGCCGGGTCGAGCGCGACCTCGTTGGACACGAACTCCATCGTCAGCGACTGCTTGATCTCGCCGTCCGTCAGCGCCAGCACGTCCTTGTTCGGCGTCGGCACCGCCGCGCCCCGCGCCGAGGTCTGCTTCTCGTAGTGCCGCGTGGTGAAGAACACCAGCGCACCGCCGTCCTTCGTACGCAACGCCAGCGGCGCGTAGTCGCCGTTCGTCAGCGGCTCGTCGATGAACTGGGTGACCAGGCCGGGGCGGCTCGACCGCTTCTCCCGCACCTTCCGCCAGGAACTGGTGTGCACGCCGTCCGCGAAGGACTCGCCGCCGTCCTGCAGATACGTCGTGTAGTCCTTGCTCAGGTCGGCCGGCGGGGCGGCCAGACCGGTGGAGTTGGCGGGGACCGCTTCGGCCCAGCCGTCCGCGTCGGTCTTGAACTCGGGCATCCGGTCGGGGGCGACCAGCGTCAGGTACGTCGCCTGCCAGGTCTCCTCCAGGCCGTCGCGGGTGAACACCAGCAGCCAGCGCGACTTTCCGCCCTTGTTGGCCTTGGTGTCCGCGACGAACCAGCGGGGCCAGCCCGCCTTCTTCGGAATCGTGTACTTCGCGTCGGTCAGCTTTAGCGGCGCGTGCGCCGGGTTGCCGTCCGGGTGGTTGGTCCGCCCCGCCTTCAGCCGCGCCGAGTCGATGGCGGCGAGGGCGCCGGTGGTGTGGTCGGCGTCCAGGGACGCGTCGTACGCCTTGTCGGCGGCGTTGTACGCGGAGGTGAACTGTTCGAGTGCCTTGGCGGCTTCGGCCCGGGTGGCCGAGGGGAGCACCTCGCGCTCGCCGTGCACCACCACGCATCCGCTCGCCGTCAGCGACAAAGCGGTCACCGAGGCCGCCGTGAGTATCTTCCGGTCAAGCCGGTGGGGCCATCGAGGGCCGCGATCCCTGCTCATCAGGTTCCTTCACCTTCCCCTTCCCGGAGGCGAACCCTACCGGGACGGGACGGCGGCCGAACGCCGGGACCGGGGACAGCCGCCACACCGTGACCTCCGCTCACGCCTCACGGCGCGGGACGACCAGCTCCTGCTCCGCCCCGTACGCCCCGTCAGCACACCCGCACTCGAGCCAGACATGGACGAGCATGAGCGTCTTCGCCAGCATGGAATCCGAGGTCCGCGGCTACAGCCGGGCCTCGGCCACCCCCGACGGCGGCAGCGGCAGCGTCGCCGCGGTCGCCTGAGTAGTCCGTCGCGGGCCGGGGCGGCCTCCCAGGGCGCCCCGGCCCACCGGGCGATGCTTGAATGCCCCGGTGACTGACTACGACGTACTGCGCGTCTTCTGCGCGCCGAACGGCGGATACGGCAACGAGCTGGGCGTCGTCCGGGACGGCTCCGTGCTGCCCGAGCCCGGGCGGCGGCAGGAGCTGGCCGCGAAACTCGGGTTCAGCGAGACCGTGTTCGTCGACGACCCCGAACGCGGCGTCGTCGACATCTACACGCCCGCTCTGCGCCTGCCCTTCGCGGGTCACCCCTGCGTCGGCACGGCCTGGCTGCTCGACGTGTCCGAACTCGTCACCCCGGCGGGGGTGGTGGGCGCCCGGCTGGATGGGGAGTTCAGCTGGATCGAGGCCCGCCCCGAGTGGGCCCCACCGCGCACCCTGCGCCAGTACGCCACCGTCGCCGAGGTCGACGACCTGCGGGTGCCGCCGCCGGGGGAGTGGGTGTACGCCTGGGCGTGGGAGGACGAGGCGGCCGGGCGGGTACGGGCCCGTGCCTTCCCGGGCCGGGGCGACGGCATCGACGAGGACGAGGCGACCGGGGCGGCGGCGCTGCTGCTGACCGAGCGGCTGGGCCGCGCCCTCAACATCACGCAGGGCGCCGGCTCGCAGCTCCTCACCGCCCCGCAGCCGGAGGGCTGGGTCGAGATCGGCGGGCGGGTGCGTCTGGAGCGGTGAAGACGCACGGCACCGCACCTCCGTACGGGTGGAACAGCGTGTGCGCGCGATCGCCCGGGGGGGGGCAGTCCGGCTCAGGCGGACAGCGGGAACTCCTCGCCCAGCGCCCGGAAGACCGCCGTGTTCAGGGCGAAGGCGCGCTTGCACTCGGCCACCACCCGCTGCTTCTCCAGGTCGTCCGCCTGGATGCCGTCGAGCAGTTCGCGGTACTCCCGCTTGAAGGCGGCCGGGTTGCCGATCTCCTCGAAGACGTAGAAGCGGACCCCGTCGCCCTTCCTGGCGAAGCCCCACGTCCGCTCCGCCTTGTCGCGGATGATCTGACCGCCGGACAGGTCGCCGAGGTAGCGCGTGTAGTGATGCGCGACGTACCCGGCCGGCCACTGTTCGGCGCACTCGCGCACCCGGGCGGCGTACTCCCCGGTCGCGGGCAGGGCGGTCAGCCCCGCACGCCAGTCGGGGCCGCGCAGATGGGCCAGGTCCCGCTCCAGCGAGGCCAGCCGCAGCAGCTGCGGACGGATGAACGGACCGGCCACCGGGTCCGACGCGAGGCGGTCGGCGGCGCTCTCCAGGGCTTCGTAGACGAACCACAGCTGCTCGGTGTAGCGCGCGTACGCGTCGACGCCGAGTCGGCCGCCGAGCAGGTCGCTCATGAACGTGGAGGTCTCGGCCTCCACGTGCTGCTCGTGCGACGCCGTGCGGATGAGGGTGGAGAAGGAGTCCATGGGCCGATCTTCTATAGTTAGGCTTACCTAAGTCAAGAGTCTTTCCGACGGTCTGTCGGCAAAAGCCTACCCGGACACACGAAGGCCCGCACCTCGAAGAGTGCGGGCCTTCACAGGACGCAGTGGGACTACGGGAGGGTCAGGATCTCGGCCCCCGAGTCCGTCACCACCAGCGTGTGCTCGAACTGGGCCGTCCGCCGGCGGTCCTTCGTCACGACCGTCCAGCCGTCGTCCCACATGTCGTACTCGTGCGTGCCGAGCGTCAGCATCGGCTCGATGGTGAAGGTCATCCCGGGCTGGATGACGGTCGTCGCGTGCGGGCTGTCGTAGTGCGGGACGACGAGCCCCGAGTGGAACGACGTGTTGATGCCGTGCCCGGTGAAGTCCCGCACCACCCCGTACCCGAACCGCTTCGCGTACGACTCGATGACCCGGCCGATGATGTTGATCTGCCGGCCAGGACGGACCGCCTTGATCGCGCGGGCCAGCGACTCCCGGGTCCGCTCGACCAGCAGCCGGCTCTCGTCGTCCACGGCCCCGACCAGGTACGTCGCGTTGTTGTCGCCGTGCACACCGCCGATGTACGCCGTCACGTCGAGGTTCACGATGTCGCCGTCGCGCAGCACCGTGGAGTCGGGGATGCCGTGGCAGATGACCTCGTTGACCGAGCTGCACAGGGACTTGGGGAAACCCCGGTAACCGAGCGTCGACGGGTAGGCGCCGTGGTCGCACATGTACGCGTGCGCCACCCGGTCCAGCTCGTCCGTCGTCACCCCCGGCGCGATGAGCTTCGCGGCCTCCTCCATCGCCCGCGCCGCGATCCGCCCGGCCACGCGCATCGCCTCGACCGTCTCGGGCGTCTGCACCTCCGGACCGGTGTACGGCGTCGGTGCGGGCTTTCCGACGTACTCGGGCCGGCGGATGTTTCCGGGCACGGAACGGGTGGGAGACAGCTCCCCTGGTACGAGCAGCGACTGGCCAGACATGCGAAGGAGTCTAGGGCCTACCCAACACATCCCCGCCTGCCCCGCGACGCCTGGCACGCACGCTCGCCGCGTTGCCGAAACGCCGACGTGGCTCCTCCCCCACTGCCTGAACGGCGTGGGGGGACCCCCATCGACGGCGCTCCGGCGCCTTGCGATCGCACGCACCAGACGCCGCGGGGCCCCCCCCGGGGGGCGTCCGGCGGGGATGTGTTGTGTTGGCCCACCACACGGGCCTGGGGGACAAATTGGGGGGGGGGGGGGGAGGTGAAAGCCCCGGTTAA